>JBDLIV010000144.1:0-5049 GCA_039714675.1 Thermodesulfobacteriota bacterium | reverse complement strand
TCAGAAGGCCGGGAACTTTCAGCCAAAGAGCTGATAGACTATTATGAAAAACTGGTTGAAAAATATCCACTCTATTCCATAGAAGACGGACTTGCCGAAGATGATTGGGATTCCTGGCAAATCATGACCAGGCAGCTTGGGAATTCCATACAGATTGTTGGTGATGATATTTTTGTGACAAATCCTGATATTTTTCAAAAAGGGATAAGAGAGGGAATTGGCAACTCCATTTTAATAAAACTTAACCAGATAGGAACTGTAACAGAAACTCTCGATACCATTCAAATGGCAAAAGAATCAGGCTATACTACTGTTATTTCTCATCGATCCGGTGAAACAGAGGATTCTTTTATAGCTGATCTTGCCGTGGGAGTGAATTCAGGACAGATTAAAACCGGATCCTTGTCAAGGAGCGACAGAGTTGCTAAATATAATCAATTAATGAGGATTGAAGAAAAGCTTGGGGAGTCTGCCTGTTTTCCACAAGATCTTTTTGTTTGATTTTTTTATATTACGTGTGACCTTTAGGTTATGAAAAAAAAAGTATTCCTTTCCGTTTTTTTGCTTTTCTCCTTCCTGCTTTCAGGAACGGGCACAGCATTTGTACCCCAGGCACCCCATCTTTTGCACCTTGTTATCCAAAAGGTTAAACGGCCTACTGGCTTTGAAGTTTTCCAGACTAAAAAATTCTTCAATTATGAAAATAGTGAAGATATTTATGTTGAGTTGGAGGAAAAGCTGAGTTACTTAAACCCCAACAAGCTGAGATCACAAATTCTTTCAGGAACCACAAAAAATTTTTATGTTGAATCCAATTTTAAGTTTATCAAAATCTCAGACGGGGCTGTTGTCTCACGTTATAAGCTTCTGGTTGAGAAATATACTGACATTCTCATTTACAGGAACTATGAAACTCTTTTAACTCAACTTGCTCTTTCAGGTATAGATACTTCCAAAGTATCTTTCCAGAGATATGATGATAAAATTTGCTATGTCATTGGCGGGTCAAAGGAAAAAGGTAAAAAATTTTCCGGGCTTTGGGTAGAGAAAGATACATTTTTACCTGTGAAATATGTGGTTGAAAAAAACAACCAGAAGGTTGAATTTTTATATTATAACTGGCAAAAATTCAGCAGAACCATGTATCCCATGCAAATTTACATCTATTTGAATGATAAATTCTTTGCCATGGTAAATGTAAAAACTTTTGATTTGCGATCAAATTTTTCGCCTGCTTTATTTAATATTGGTCATATTGAAAGCATGTACCCCAAAAAAAAACCTGTTAATGAACTTAACAATCATGTAAAAGAACAACAAAAATTATATGAATAACTTTAAACAAGAGAGGAATAATGGCTAAAAACACCAAGTATATTTTTATTACCGGGGGTGTGCTTTCATCTCTCGGCAAAGGACTTGCATCTGCTGCCATAGGAATGCTTCTTGAAAGCCGCGGACTGACAGTTACCATACAAAAACTTGATCCCTATATCAATGTTGATCCGGGAACCATGAATCCTTTTCAGCATGGTGAAGTATTTGTAACAGATGACGGTGCAGAGACAGATCTTGATTTAGGCCATTATGAAAGATTTACCCATGCAAAACTTGGTAAGAACAGTAATTTTACCACTGGTAAAATTTATGATCAGGTTATTACAAAAGAGCGCAAGGGTGAATACCTTGGCGGCACTGTCCAGGTTATTCCCCATATTACCGATGAAATCAAACAAAGCATCTTTCTTGTCTCCAACGATGTTGACGTTGTTATTGTTGAAATAGGCGGCACTATTGGTGATATTGAATCCCTGCCTTTTCTTGAAGCTATCCGGCAGTTTAAGACTGATGCTGGCGCTTCCAATGTTATTTATATTCACCTTACCTTAGTTCCCTTTATAAAAACCGCCTGCGAAGTGAAAACAAAACCCACCCAGCACAGTGTGAAAGAACTTCGAAGTATTGGTATTCAGCCGGATATCCTTCTTTGCAGAACTGAAAGCTATCTTGACGATGATATTAAAGCAAAGATTGCTCTTTTTTGTAATGTGGGCAAAGATGATGTCTTTACTGCCAAAGATGTGGATTGTATTTATGAAGTTCCTCTTGTTTATAATAAAGAAGGTCTTGGTGATAAAATATTAAAAAAGCTTAATATCTGGGCAAGGGCGGCAAAGTTAGATGAATGGGAGGAGATGGTTGAAAAGCTTAAAAACCCCAGACTATCGGTTAATATAGCCATTGTGGGCAAATATGTAGATTTGACGGAAAGTTATAAAAGCTTGAATGAAGCTTTAACCCATGGCGGAATTTCCAATGATGCCAGGGTTAACCTTCAATATATTGATTCAACTACCCTGACAGAAGAGAATGCAAAGGAAATACTTTCGAAAAGCGATGGAATTCTTGTACCCGGAGGATTTGGTTCAAGGGGTATTGAAGGAAAAATTATTGCTGCAAAATATGCAAGAGAAAACAAAGTCCCCTATTTTGGAATCTGTCTTGGCATGCATATGGCAGTCATTGAGATTGCAAGGAACCTGCTAAGTTTTGAAGATGCACATGGACAAGAATTTGATCCATATACTCCATATCCTGTTATTTATCTGATGAAAGAGTGGTATGACGAACAGACCAAGCAAATTGAAAAACGCGATGAAGATTCTGACAAGGGCGGAACCATGCGCCTTGGTGCCTATCCCTGCAAACTGGTTCCTGATACTTTTGCCATGGCAGCGTATAAGCAGGAAGAGATATCAGAGCGTCACAGGCACAGGTTTGAATTCAATAATGACTATAAAGATAAATTAGTGGAAGCAGGCCTGATTATAAGCGGAACTTCACCGGATCACGAACTTGTTGAAATTGTAGAATTTAAAGATCATCCATGGTATCTTGGCTGCCAGTTCCATCCGGAATTTAAATCTAAACCAGGGAACCCCCATCCATTGTTCAAGGATTTTATTAAAGCATCATTGAAAAATGCTGGCAAATAAATAGTGCCCGCCGAAAACCGTTAATTTGTTCAGACACTAATAGAAAACGACCAAATCAGTTTTATTCTGGCGGTTGATTCTGTTTATTATATTTTTCAACAAGTATTTCATACTCGTCTACTTTTTTCTGGTATTCTTGTATTTCAATATTTAACTCAGTGACAAGCTTGTTGTACTTTTTCCCACTAAGACTCTTTTTTTGCTTTCTCAAAGTCTCTCTTTTTTTAACTAAGTTATCAGATTCAATATCAAGCGCATCTTTTTTTATGACAAGAGATTCATGGGTGATAAGATTTTTCTTTTTTTCAGGTTTGTTTTTATCAGGTTTTTTTTTCTCTGGAGTTTTAATACTTTTATAAACATTTAATCCTGGCCGCTGATCTTCAGGGATTTCAGAAACATCGTCTGTAAAATGTTTAATACCATCTTGATCAATCCACTGATAATATTCTGCAGATACTGCTGTTGCTGACAATATATAGAAAACAGTTACAATCAGCACATATTTTAATTTCATATTGTTCTCCTGATTTGCATGATTATTGGTGATTATAATTGAAATATCCCCTCAGTGTCAAGGTAAGGATGCCAGCACAAAATTATTTATTGTTTAATGGTTCATCAAGGGTACTAAAATATGTAGTTTTTGAACATAAGGGCTTTGACAAAATATTAAAGATGTGAGATTTGAGTTACGAACAAAATAAAAATAATAACTGTTTTCACGATTTTTATAAAGATAGGATTGATACAATGAACTCACAAATTACAATTGACTGTAACGAAATTAAGCTTGAAGCTGTTTTGAATGAAAATTCTTTACAAAAAGCTGTCATAATAACCCACCCCCATCCCCTCTACGGCGGAAACATGGATAACTCTGTGGTACTGAGTATTGAAAAGGTATTTTTTAACAGAGGATTTACAACCTTGAGATTTAATTTTCGGGGTACCTGTAACAGCACAGGCATGTTTGATGACGGCAATGGCGAACAGGATGATGTTCTGGCGGTTTTATCATTTTTAGAACAAAAAAAAGGCTTTGAGAGAATCCTGCTTGCCGGATATTCCTTTGGTGCAAGAATCAATGCCAAACTTGTTGCAGAAGGCTGTGAGATTGATGATCATATCATGATCTCCCCGCCTGTTGGATTTATGAGTTTTGATGATATTGAAAAAATGCCCCATACAGGTCTTATTGTTTCAGGAGAGAATGATGAGATTGCTCCATCAAATCTTATCCAGGAGCATATTGCAAAATGGGGTATAAAAGTGCAGTACGAAACAATAAAAAACTGCGATCATTTTTATTCTAACAGCCTTGGCAAATTAGAAAGTATAATTGACTTATATTTAAAAGAATCTTTTTTTGAGATTCCTTTTTAGATATTACTGTTTTAAATAATATTCTAAAATAAGGCAAATATAATAAAAAAGTTTATAAAATAAGTTAAATTTTAAATATTTAACTCTTATTTTTGTAAAAATTTTTAAAAACCCTTATAAAATAAAAAAATTTCTTGACAAAAATTTCAGGGTCAGGCTATGT
Organism: Thermodesulfobacteriota bacterium; assembly: GCA_039714675.1. Taxonomy (GTDB): domain Bacteria; phylum Desulfobacterota; class Desulfobacteria; order Desulfobacterales; family Desulfobacteraceae; genus Desulfobacula. The sequence goes on along the minus strand of JBDLIV010000144.1, from coordinate 504 downwards.
TTATTTGAAAACTGACAAAAAGTTTTCAATATAAAATTAAATACCTTAATAGGAGGAAGCATGCCGATAAAAAACAACATTTTAACCATTGATGGGTTTACATTAACAATTGAAGAATTAGTAAAAGCAGGTCAAGACACATCCATCAAAGTTGAAATCGACGAGAAAAACTGGCCTAAAATTCGTGAATGCAGGGATCTTGTGGAAAAATGGGCAAATGAGGAACGCTGCATCTATGGAGTAAATACTAGCTGCGGCGGTCTTGTTGACTATCTTCTGCCTAAAGAGAGAGATAATGATTTCCAGAAAAACCTTGTAAGAAGTATCACGACCCAGGTTGGCAAACCATTTGAAGATACACTTGTAAGGACTTTCATGATTGCCAGGGCCAACTCCCTTTGCCGCGGCTTTTCAGGAATTAAAGAAGAAAACCTTAAAATTTATGTTGAAATGATTAATAAAAAGGTATTCCCTGTTGTACCAAGGAAAGGTTCTCTTGGCACA
>JBDLIV010000143.1:0-5055 GCA_039714675.1 Thermodesulfobacteriota bacterium | reverse complement strand
TCTCATTCAAATTTGTGATAGTTTCAGCCTCTGAAAAATTTTGATTGGGATTATATTTACTTTGGAATAAAGGGTGCCAACCATATTTACTCGAAAATATACGCTAAGAAATATTTTTTTTTGTTTGATCACATAGAATTCTCAAATACGAAGGTTTCTTGTTGCCAATTCTCCAGGAATTGATTAGAATTTAGTTTTGTTGTTCGGGTTTTATAGGGAACAGGCACAATAGACCCGGCAAGCAAGGCAAATGATTAACTGAAATTAAACGGATGAAAATCTTTGAAACGGACGGAAAAGGAGCAGTAGCATTGAGTATAAGACCCTGGATGGCTGTTTTATTTACATTCCTTGTGATAACTGCTATCAGCCAGGCAGAAACCAGCACTGATGACAGAGAGACCATCGCCCTTGCCCACCCGAAACAAGCGGGCATGGGGCAGCCTTTTCTTGTTCGGCTGACATCAGCCCAGGCCTTTGACAGGCTTTCTGTCCATTGGATGAGCCGGGTGGTTGTACCGTCAGTTACCCAGTGGAACGGACGTCATGTGGCGATTGCCATGCTGGGTACAGATGTACTCACCATCAAGTCAGGCCCCCAGACACTTCTGGTTCGGGCCTGGACAGGGGGAAAGGAGACCGTCTGGCATCGGTCAGTGAATATTGTTGCCCGGTCGTATCCCCGCCAGGAGTTGGACCTGCCATCAAAGATGGTGACCCCTCCCGCTGCTGAACTTGAGCGGATCAAGGCAGAAAGGATTCAGACCCGGAAGGCCAAAAATACCTGGTCAAACCATCGGTTGTGGCGACTACCCTTTCACCAGCCGGTGGGGGGAAAGACCACCAGCGCTTATGGCCTGCAGCGGGTGCTGAACGGCAAACCCAAGAATCCTCATCGGGGACTGGATTTCAGGGCTCCCACAGGAACTGCTGTGGAAGCTGTGGCAGACGGCAGGGTGATCCTGGCTGAATCCCACTATTATGCCGGTAACTCCATGTATATAGACCACGGCAACGGTGTCATTTCTCTATACTTTCATCTGAATGTATTCGACGTTTCTCAGGGGGACATTGTAAAAAGGGGACAGATTATCGGACGGTCCGGCTGCACGGGGCGAGCCACGGGTCCTCACCTGCATCTGTCTATATCTGTGCAGGGACAGTTGGTGGATCCGGCACCGTTGTTTGATGAGACAACTGACCAATTACTCAGGTGAGACTCGTTTGGGGAACTCTGTCTGGCAGGAGAGATAAATCAAACAGTTACTCTTCAACCCTTTGATCTCGCTTTGGAATATATCTATTTTCTCAAAGAGAGATCTATCACTCATATCAATTAACCGCACAAATTAGCTCCACTTTATTCCACTTATAGCAGATAAACTCTGATAATATGTCTTTTTCAAAATTTTTATCGACTATGATTTCAATATTAATATATCATGACAAACCACAACCCCACACAATTATATTTTATAGATTCTGCAAAATTATGAATATAATTAGTTAGATAAATTATTTTTTTAAAAAAAATTAATTTTTTACTTGACATAATTAATATTTTTCGTAAAAGTGTGGATCAAGGTGGTGGAAAGTGGATATTAATGTAGTTTAAACAAGGCTTAAATAAGTGTTTCGATCAAGCTCCTTTCATACAATTGATGCTAAAGGCAGGATCATTATTCCGTCAAGATTCAGGAATATCCTGAAATCAGATAAAATCTATGGTGTCATGGTTTCAAACAAGGATGACTGCTTATACGCTTATTCTTTCAGTGAATGGGAAAAAGTTGAAAGCAAGATCTTATCAACAAAAACCAATGCCATGGCAGATTTTAGAAGGTTTTTCCTTGGTAATTCCTGTGAATGTATGTGTGACAAGCAGGACCGCATACTGATCCCGAAAAGTTTAAGAGAATATGCAAATCTTGGAAAAGATATTGTTCTTGTGGGCAACCTGGATCGTTTTGAAATCTGGGACAGGGGTCAATGGGATAAAATCAATAAAGAGATGGAGCAAAAACTTAAAAAAGAGGAAGTAAAAGAGGAAATAGCTTCCCTGGGGCTGTAGTACAATGGGATTTGAGCACAGGTCTGTAATGCCTGAAGAGGTGCATGAGTACCAGAACCTTAAACCCGGAAACATTTGTGTTGACTGTACTCTGGGTGGAGCAGGTCATGCACTTGCAACAATACAGCAGATACTTCCTGACGGAATACTCGTTGGGATTGATCAGGACCTGGATGCAATTACCCATGCAAAAAAAATCTTAGCTCCTTTTAAAAAAAATGTACGCCTGTTTCACAACAATTTTATCAATCTTCCAACAATATTGAATTCAAATGGAATAGAAGGTGTAAACTCAATAATACTTGACCTGGGTTTTTCACTGAACCAATTAAAAAACGCCAAGCGCGGGTTCAGCTTTAATAAAAACGAACCATTGGATATGCGAATGGACATTCGAAACGACCTGACAGCATCCAAGATAATTAATTCATACCAGGAAAATGAGCTTGCGGACATCTTCTTTAAATTTGGTGAAGAAAAATTTTCAAGGCGGGTTGCAAAAAAAATTGTGGAAACTAGAAAAGATAAAGAAATCCATACAAGTTCTGAACTTGCACAAATAGTTAAAAATGCAATTCCGGCAAAAAATGTATTCAGTCAGCGTATTCATCCTGCAACAAGGGTATTCCAGGCATTGAGGATTGCAGTAAACAAAGAGTTGGAAAAACTTGAAAAATTTATGGAAACAGTGCCATCCCTTCTCAAAAAGGGAGGACGTCTGTGTGTTATCTCTTTTCATTCCCTTGAAGATCGAATCGTAAAGCAGGCATTACGCAAATTTGAAGAGGGCTGCACATGCCCCAAAGACCTTCCTGTCTGTTTATGCGGCTTTATTCCAACAATGAAATCAGTTTTCAGGAGACCATTAATTCCCACAAAAAAAGAAATTGAATTAAACCCCATGGCAAGAAGCTCAAAATTAAGGGTGGCACAAAGACTTTAGCATATGACAATTAAAAATAACATACGAAGAAAAACCATGCCGCCTAAAAAGGTTGAATTCCATTGGATTGTCATTATTTGCATAATCTTTTGCCAACTTTTAGCTTACACCTGGGTCAGAACAGAATCCACGCAGACCATTCTGCAGATATCCACTCTCCAGAAAACACTTACAAAAAAGAGTGCCTATCAAAAGGCTCTATCTATTGAAAGAAACCGTCTTAAATCAGATGAAAGAATTACAAGAATTGCAAAAACCAGATTAAATCTTTCAACAGCCACTATATATCAGACAATATATTTTCCAGCATCAGACACCAAAGGGAAGGAATATTAATGTCAAAGGATTTTAACAAAGGGATCAAACAGCGAATCGTTTTTATCCAGATTCTGATTGTTGCAATAATTTTCCTTCTTGGCGCAAAGTCCTTTGATATTCAAATTTTTCAAGCTGAGAGTCTCACAAAAAAAGCTGAGAATGATTATTCAAGCTATATAACCATTAAAGGAGAAAGAGGGCAGATCCTTGACAGAAAAATGTATGAACTTGCAACTTCCATTGATGCCATTTCCATTACTGCCTGTCCCAAAAAAATAAAAGACCCGCATATTGCCGCTCAAAAACTTGCCAAAATTTTGGATCTCAATAAAAAGAGCCTTCAAAAAACTCTCTCAACAAAGCATATGTTTGCCTGGGTAAAGAGAAGAGTTCCCCCTGATCAGGCCAATGAGATAAGACAATTGAATCTGCAGGGAATCTATTTTGAACATGATTCAAAAAGGTTTTATCCCAACAAAAACCTTGCCGCCCAAATTATTGGATTCACAGGCAATGACAATAGCGGGCTTGAAGGCCTTGAGTTTAAATTTAATTCTTTTCTTAAAGGCAGCAGTTCAAAAATAAGGATCAAACGGGATGGGAATGGAAGGATTCTTAATCTTGATAAAAAAAGAAGAAAGGATTTAAAAGGGGACTCAATCGTCTTAACCATTGATAAAAAAATACAATTTTTAAGTGAACAGACCCTTGAAAAAACTGTAAAAGCACATAGAGCAAAATCCGGAATGGCTCTTGTAATGAGGCCTCAAACAGGAGAAGTCCTGTCCATTGCTCATTTCCCTGAATTCAATCCCAATAATTTCAAGGGATATGATAATACAATTTTCCGCAACCGTGCAGTTACAGATGCATTTGAACCGGGATCTGCCATGAAGGTTTTTACGGTAGCAGCAGCGCTTGAAAAAGGTCTTGCTCCAAGCTCCATCTTTTTTTGTGAAAACGGCAACTATAAAATAGGGACTTTCACCATACATGACACCCATTCCCATGCATGGCTTTCCATTAACCATATAATAAAATTCTCAAGTAATATAGGAACGGCAAAAATTGCTGAAGCCATTGGAGATAAAGTTTTGCACAATTATCTTGCAGATTTTGGATTTGGAGATATAACAAACATTGCAAGTCCTGGGGAGACATCAGGCAGGCTTATACCCTATAATAAATGGTCTCAAATAGATAGAGGTGCCATATCTTTTGGCCAGGGAGTATCAGTTTCAGCCATTCAGCTTTTAAGTGGTATCAGTGCAATTGCCAATGATGGTAAACTTATGAAACCCATGCTGGTTAAAAAAATTGTCTCCAACAGGGGAAAAACACTTCAAGCATATCAACCTCAAACCATACGGCAGGTCATATCTAAAAAAAGTGCTATTCAGGTTAAAAATATGATGAACCTTGTGGTAGGAGATGATGGAACAGGTATAAAGGCAGCTGTTGACGGGTATACAGTGTGCGGAAAAACAGGAACTGCTCAAAAAGCATTGAAAAACAAAAAAGGGTATTCAAAGAAGAAATACACTTCTATTTTTGCAGGCTTTGCACCAAAAAACAATTCTGAACTTGCAATTCTTGTTGTCATTGATGAGCCCAAAAAACAATATTATGGCGGAGACGTGGCAGCTCCTGCATTTAGAACCATTATGGCTGAATCTTTTAATTATTTAAATATAGTCCCGGAGAAAACCAAAACCATGATTGC
>JBDLIV010000142.1:0-5132 GCA_039714675.1 Thermodesulfobacteriota bacterium | reverse complement strand
GCGGGTTAATCTTGCCTACTACAATCCTCTGCAGATTGCTGACAATATTGCTGATTGCGGTTCAGATTGTGCTTCCTGCGGGCAGTGCAGGGATTGCGGCATCTGTGTTGCCATCTGCCCGGAAGGCGCCATTGAAAGAGTAGAAACAGCTCAAGAGGATTTTGAATATAGAGTTAACCCTGAGCTTTGTATCGGCTGCGGATTCTGCAAAGGCGCATGCCCCTGCGGAATATGGGATCTTGTCCCCAACACACCCATGTAACGCTTATCTGATAATTATAGGAAATATTAATAATATCGGTTAAAAGTTTATTTTGACCGGTGTCAGCTCTTTTTAGGGATTTTAATAAACTTTTCTTGATAAAGTGATTATGACTGTATTATCCCGGTATAGAATTTATGAGGAAGGTATGAGTTAGATACCCATTACCGCATTTTTACCTTATATCAGTCCTCACATAAATTCTGTATGTATAATGCCCTTGTTGCATTTTTTTTAAAATTGCTTTACATCTGTCACAATTCATTTATAGACTCCTGTTGAAGCACTATCATTTGATCCATCATGTCAGCGGCCGATTTGGCAAAGGACGGACTGTTGATATGAGAATTCTCCTCTTTAATCTTAATTTTTTTTGATAAATTTTCTTTAAATGTTTTAATGAAAAAATTGTTTGTGTCCGGATCATATAGTGGACCGTCAATACGGTCTGCCACAGACCAGCCATTTAATGGGATTAAGACTTGTATTGTTTCTTCTGCATGATTCAGCCTTTCTGATAATTGTTGAGCTATAATTTCTGTTTCTTCTCTGTTCAGCCTGATAGCAGAACGGAAATCATAGAAAAATATTTTTCGGTTTTTATATTGCTCAGGGATATTATAACGATCGAATTCCAGTACAGCACAGTCTAACCCGCCGGGAACAACAAGTCTGGGTATAGTAATATTTGGTACAGCCTTGAATCTATTAGAATAAATTCCGCTGCAATAACCATCCATGAGCTGGTCTGCAAGTTCATGGGTAGCAAGATCCAGAATTCCTGCAAAAAATCCATCTGAGGCCAGCTCTTCCATTGCATTCCCGCCAGTGCCGTTGGCATGGAATGTAACTACCTCATACCCTTTTTCTTCTAATATTTTTTTTATTTGTTCCGCAGCCTGGGTAATAAACCCAAAAAAAGTAAGAGCAATACGTTTGCAACTCTTGTCCGGGGTCCATTCACTGTCTTTCATTGCACACACAGCAGCTGCTGCTTTATCCAGCATCCCTCCCAAAACACTGTTGATTCCAAGGATATCGGCAACACTATGCATCATTGTGATATCTTTAGTTCCAACTATATGGGTCATATCTTTTGATGCAACAGTGGACAGCATAATTTTGGGAACACCTAATGGTAATACTCGCATAATTCCTGTACACAGATAAGTTCCTGAACCTCCGCCTGCTGAAACAATACCTGATATTTTGCCCTGTTCATGAAGTTCTTTAACAAGTTTTCTGGCTTCTCTCAGCATAATTTTAATTATCTGATCCCTATCTTGCCCTTTCTGGATCAGTCCCTCTGTTTTTATTTTTTTGAAAAGGTCAAAATCCACAGCATAAAGCGGGGCTTTTTTAGTGCCGACATTAATCGTAATCGTGCGAGCACCCCTCTTTTCTATACATTTTTTAAGGAAAAAATGTTCCTCTCCTTTTGTATCAAACGTTCCTAAAACTGCTATTGAGGCTGTTTTATCCATTGGCCGTCCTTTTATAAATTGAGAGCTCTTTAAATTAAAACGTCGTTATAATGCAATCATACACAGCGCAATGTCAATAGAATACTGTTTTATCCATACTAACTTATCACAATTTGTTTTGTTATTGATCAAATTTCAACGATATTATATAAAGACTTGGAGCCCTTTTTTACCTGGTCGGATTTTTCAGCCTGTTGTTGGTAAAATGCTGGATATCTATTGTAAGGAGGAATAGTCAACAGAGTAAGGTCTTATTCTCTTGCAGCTTATGAAAATGGTTTTATTACCATCATGGGATGGATTGTTTTATCTGTTGTACTCCTGTTTTTTACCAAAGAAACATATTGTCAGGAGAGAGATTAAACATAATGCAAATTTTGAATTGGCTAATATAATTATAAATTTAAAAAATAAGTCTTATGAATAATAAAATAAAAGGGGAGAACTAATGGAATTTGAAAAGGTTATAGTTGAAAAAAAAGATAATCATGTTGCATCAATCACTTTAAATCGTCCGGAACATATGAATACATTCAGCAGTCAGATGGCAATAGAGCTTAACGAGGCTCTTCTTGGCCTGGATGCAGACTCTTCAGTAAGAGTTATTCTTTTAAAGGGTGGCGGCAGGGCATTTTGTGCGGGAATTGATGTGAGTGAACTTGAAGGACAAACCCCTCTTGAATACCAGGAATGGATAAGCAGGATGGAACGTCCCCTTTTAAACATTTCAAAACTTAAAAAACCTGTGATTGCACAACTGCACGGAGTTGCAGCAGCAAATGGAATGGGTTTGGTTGCAGCAGCAGATATGGTTATTGCCGCTGATAATTCGCGCATGGGATTAACTGCAATCAATGTAGGACTTAACTGCATAGGGCCTGTGATTCCAGTTGCAAAATGTGTAGGCAGGAAAAAAGCATTGGAACTTTTATTGTACGGCAATTTAATAAAGGCTGAGGAAGCATTGTCCATTGGGCTTATCAATAAAATTGTTCCAAAAGATGAACTTGAAACAAAAGCCATGGAATGGGCAAAAGAACTTGCCCAAAAAAGTCCTGTAGCTGTCCGGATTGCTAAAACAGGCTTTTATAATTCTGAAGATATGAATTATGATGACCAGTTTGCCTATATGAACGAGGCATTTGCAAGACTGTGCACCACAGATGATGCAAAAGAAGGTGTGAAGGCTTTTTTTGAAAAACGCAATCCAGTCTGGCAGGAAAAATAATTCGATATGACAAAATCACACCTGGGTTACCAGAAACCCCAGTTTCCGGTATAATAAACATAAACAGCCAGGGTTAAATTTGTCACTGAGTGGGCCACCATGCAGGAGAGTAGATCTTTTCTGATAATCCACAAGCAGGATATCAAGATACTGTATGCCATTGCTGCCAGCCATTCCACCGGCAGATGACCTGCAGTAAAAGCAATGGAAGATATGAAAACAGCCATAACGCTCCATGCTCCAGGCTTAACATCGATGATAGAGTTATTATCCAGTGTTTCATTTAGAGCAGAAGTTTTTTTCATGGTTTTTCTGTTGATATCCCATTGCAAAGCCGTACGAAGGATATAGCCCCGGATAAACAATTCTTCAAAAACAGGAACAATTAAAACAGCTGAAAAAGTCCTTAACAAAAAGTCAAAATCAGCCCATGCTTCTCCTTTGATATCTATAAAAGGAGCCATTAAAACACACCAGATTACAAGACCCGCAATGCCGAAAACAGCACCATAAATTACTGATCCCAAAGGTTTTTCAGGGCCTGTAATGGGAACATACCATTTCCATGCCCAATACAAAAGCAGAGGAACAATGATAATTTTCATTGCATAGGCGATTTCAACAGGAATTCTATCCTGACTTAAAGATGCAATTCCAACATAGGCAAAATAGGGAATGCCATAGGGCAGCAGCAAATCCCGGTTGGGTATTTTTTTTAATTCTTTATCTGTTTTTATTGTCAAATCTGTTAGTTATTTTCTTTTTTTAAAATCATGTTTAAAGTAAATTTCAACTAATCTGCATGATTAATTAGCAAAACATTTTTTTTAAAGCAATCAAAAATACAATTGAGGAGGTTCACACCTCTCTTTTTATTTGACAAATTAAAACAAAATCTTAAGTTTGAACGGAAGATATGAAATAAGAAGAGAAATAAATTCGGCAATCTGTTTCTCATGATTCATATCTTCATTATTTTAATATTAAAGAGGAGAAAAATATGCCTGAATTAAAAGCAGTTATGGAAACAAGCAAAGGTACCATCAACATCAAACTGTTTGCAGACCAGACACCTGTAACCTGTGGTAATTTTGCAAACCTTGCAAAAAGGGAATATTACAATGGTCTTAATTTTCACCGTGTTATAGGAGACTTTATGATTCAGGGCGGATGTCCCCATGGCAACGGCATGGGAGGACCCGGATATGAATTCAAGGATGAATGCAAAAAAGATCTGAAACACGATAAACCAGGTGTTTTGTCCATGGCCAATGCAGGCCCGGGCACAAACGGGAGTCAATTTTTTATTACCCATGGCCCTACTCCCCATTTAAACGGTATGCATACTGTTTTTGGTGTAGTTGAAAGTGATGAAGATCAGAAAATCGTGGATAGTATAGCCCAGGGCGATTCAATTGAATCTATTACTATTAAAGGTAATGTTGGTTCTTTGTTTAAAAAGGTCAAATCTGATATAGATGGTTGGAATAAAATACTGGACAAGCAATTTCCTGATTTGCCAAAGGCTTGAAAGGTTTTATTGATTGAACAATCAGGCATCAATATCCCAGGCAGTGATCAAATTTGATTCTGCCTGCCTCTCCTTTCAGGGCAAAGAGATATTGACCAATTTTGATTTAACCATTCTTAAAAATGAAAAGGTGTTGATTCAGGGTAAATCCGGCATTGGAAAAACAACCTTGTTTAAATTGTTATTGGGCTTTGGAACAATAGACAGCGGAGATGTTTTTTTTATGGGACTTAAAATTGGCAAAGCCCATATTAATCAAATCCGAGAACAAATTTTCTATTTAAGCCAGGATATTGACCTTAGAGATGGCATCGTTAACAATCTCATAAATGAAATTCTCAGAGCTAACTCAATAATATATAAAAATGACAAATTCAATGGACTGTTGAATTTTCTGGATTTAAATATTGAAATTCTGGAGCAAAATGTTAAAGATTTATCCGGTGGTGAACGTCAGAGAGTAGGGCTTTTAATATGTTTTCTTCTGGACCGCCCTGTCTGGCTCCTTGATGAACCCACATCCGCTCTTGATGATGTCATGAAAAAAAAGATAGCAGATTTTATTCTGGATCTAGATAAGACTGTTATCATTATTTCCCATGATAATGTATGGAAAAAAAATAAAAA
>JBDLIV010000141.1:0-5143 GCA_039714675.1 Thermodesulfobacteriota bacterium | reverse complement strand
CACCATATCCAGAATATCTTCACCATATTTTTCAATGGTTTTTGGACCTACACCCGGTAATTTTTCAAGTTCATCTTCGTCTTGGGGAAGATTAATCACAATCTGGACCAGAACTTTTTGATGCATGATAAAAAAAGCTGGAACATCATCCTGTTTTGCTTTGTCTGTACGCCACTCTTTCAACTCCTGGAACAATTCAGGATGGTCAATATCTGATTCGCTGTATACGGGAGCTTTGGTTTTTTTTACTTTTTTTGAGGACAAATCAACTTTTGCTTTTGATGCTTTATTCAGGTAATTTAAAAGATCAAAACCTTTTTCACACGATTTAACTCCCTCAAGCTTTATCTTAATTTCCTGCCTTAAATTTTCAAGGGCATTATTGATCCTTTTGCCAAGCTCTTTATTATCAGTCTCCAAATAGCATTTCTCCACAAGATCATTAAAAGCTTTTGAAAATTTATCCTGAAACCAGGCAGAAGCCTTAGCAGCTCTCTCCTGAATACGCTTATCTGTTTCAGGCTCTGTATCTTCCTGAAAAAGCCCCTGCAGCTGACTTTTAAATTTTTCACCTACAATAAAAACATCTTTCCTGGCTGACTTCTGCAAATCTTGAATATCAGACAGGCCTGATATCTGTATAACATTTTGATTGCCCATTAAAAGCCTTGCAAAATAATTCAGGCGATTATGAAGAAGCTGAAAATCAAAACAATTCAGAAGCAGTTTCTGCTGATAAGATATTTTTGCTTTTTGAAGAAATTCCTGATCAGGAGTCTTATTTACAGCTTTGCTTAAAAAATCAAGTACTGCCCCATCGGTTTCAATACCATGGGATGGGATGGGGGATGCCAATACCATACCCTCAAATGTTTTACACCGGCTTAATGCAACATAAACCTGGCCATGGGAAAAGGATCGCTGTGCATCAATCACAGCTTTGTCAAAGGTAAGTCCCTGGCTTTTATGGATGGTGATTGCCCAGGCAGGTTTCAAAGGAAACTGTTTGAATTTTCCAATAATGTCTTCTTCAATCTCTTTGCTCTTTTCATTGATTGTATATTTTATATTTTCCCACTCCACTGGCTCAAGTACAATTTCTTCGGAATCATCAGGACATATTATGTAAATTTCATGATCTGAAATATTTTTTATCTTACCGATTTTACCGTTATAATAGCGTTGTGGATATGCAGTATCATTGCGAAGAAACATTACCTGGGCACCCTTTTTGAATTCAAGATGAGCAGAAGTTGGAAATGTATGTTCCGGGAAATCGCCTGAAACCAGCGCTTTAAAACACTGTTTTTTCCCTGGCAGGGCTTCAAGTCTTTTTTTATTGATGATATCTGCACTCCTGTTGTGGGTGGTCAGAGTGATATAACCCTGATCATCTGTTGGAGTAAAATTTTCAATATAACGCTGGTTTAATTTTTCAATCAGAGATTTATCAATTTTATTATCCCGCACTTTGTTGAGAATCTTAATAAACTCACTGTCTGTCTGCCTGTAAACATGTTTTAATTCAATGGTAAAGTGCTGAGTTTGAGAAAGAGTATGGCTGGAGAAAAAATAGACTGATTCATAATATTCCTGTAACAGAGACCATTCATCCTGCTTTGCCACGGGAGAGAGCTGGTGAAGATCTCCTATCATGAGCAGCTGCACACCACCAAAGGGCAGATCACTGTTCCTGTGTCTCTGCAGGACAGCATTTACAGCATCAAGCAGATCAGCTCTTACCATACTGATTTCATCAATCACCAGCAGATCAAGGCTTTTAATAATCTGCTTTTTCTCTTTGCTGAACCTGAACATCCTCTTCCTGTTTGTTTCATGGGCATGGCTGCCTGGAATAAAGGGCCCAAAAGGAAGCTGGAAAAAGGAGTGAAGAGTAACACCACCTGCATTAATGGCAGCAACTCCTGTCGGAGCTGTTACAATCATTCTTTTTATGCCGTTTTTACTCAAATTGCGCAAGAACGTGGTTTTGCCGGTGCCTGCCTTACCTGTCAAAAAAATATGATTATCAGTATATTGGACAAAATCCCATGCCAGCTGCAGCTCTCGGTTTTTATATTTTTTTGTTAACGAATCAGCCATGAAATTATTTATAAAACAGAAGTACTATAAAATCAATATTTTCAAATTCTCTGCCTATTTTTTCACTGCTACGACAGGTTATTACATAATGCAAATTTAAGTGAACAAATGCTCTACTGGCCACCATAAACGATTGATGGCAGCCATGTAACAAGGCCCGGCCAGATTGCAATTATTGTAAGACCGATAAGCTGCAGGATAACAAAGGGAATAATTCCTTTATACAAATGGATTGTTTTCACCTGGGGAGGACAGACTCCTTTAAGATAGAACAAAGATGGACCAAAGGGAGGTGTCATAAATGATGTCTGCAGATTAACGGCAAACATGATGCCAAACCACAATGGATCATATCCATAGTCAACTACAATGGGTGCTATTATGGGAATATGGATATAGGTAATTTCAATAAAATCCAGGAAAAATCCAAGAATAAAGATAAATATCATGACCATGGTAACAAGCTGCCAGCCTTGAAGATGCATTGAATCGATAAATTCACGCAACAGATCATCACCGCCAAGACCGCGAAAAACAAGGGCAAAACAGGTTGCACCCATGATGATTATAAAAACCATGCAGGTCATGCGAATTGTACTCTTTGCAACATCATGGAGCAGTTTAAAGGACAATTTTCCATTCATTGCAGTTAAAAAAACAGCACCCACAGCACCCATGGCACCTGATTCTGTTGGTGTTGCAATCCCGGCAAATATTGTTCCAAGAACAGCAAGGATTAAAAACAGGGGTGGGATAAGGGCTTTAAAAATCTTTAATATAAAAGTTCTATCAAAATCAGGACCTTTGATACTGGCAGCAGGCACATGTTTTGTTCCAAAAAAAGAGGATAAAAAGATAAAAACACAATAGAGGCAGACCAGTATCATTCCAGGGATTACTGCACCCATGAACATATCACCAATAGGCACTTCCATTACAGGTCCTAAAAGCAATAAAACAATGCTGGGGGGAATAATCTGACCCAGGGTTCCTGAGGCTGCAATGGTGCCGGAGGCAAAAGATTCTGAATATTTATACTTGAGCATGATGGGCAGAGACATCAAGCCCATTGTGACAACGGTTGCTCCCACAATTCCTGTTGAAGCACCAAGCAATGCTCCTACAATAACAACTGAAATGGCAAGCCCGCCCCTGACACTTCTAAAGAGCTCTTCCATTGTTTCAAGCAATTGCCTTGCAAGACCAGATCTTTCCAGGGCAAGGCCCATGAAAACAAAGAGAGGAACAGCCATTAACATGGTATTTCCCATTATCCCCCACATACGCAGAGGCAGCAGATGAAAAAATGAAGGGCTTAAGCCAATAAGACCAAAAAGAAAGGAAGTACCCATCATGGTAAAGGTAACGGGAAATCCTGCCATTAATGCAATACTTAAAGCAAGAAAAAGCCAGGCAGCAAGATAGTCAGCAATCCAGAATGGTAAAAATTCAATCAACATGCTTCTTCATCTCAAGAATCTATAGCATTCAATGGTTTTTCAAGGATAATTAACAGGCTTTTCAAGAAAAGAGAGACTCCCTGTATCAGCATCAAAAAATAACCAACAGGCAATACTGCCTTTAATAAAAACCTTGCCGGAATGCCGCCCGGGTCAATGGACATCTCTCCCACCTGATAGGAAACAATCACCCAGGGTATGGTTGTGGTCAGTACGAGATAACATGAAGGCAGTAAAAACAGGAGGACCCCGAAAAAATTTATATATGCCTGTTTTTTTCTCTCCATGGTGGAATAAAAAATATCCACCCGGACATGACCGTCATGGAGCAGGGTGAAGCCTGCTCCCATGAGGAAAATAAAAGCAAATACATGCCATTCAAGCTCTGCCATGAATACAAAACTTGTATTAAAAACATAGCGCATGATCACATTTGAAAATATTACCAGGATAAATAAGAAGACTGCCGGGGCAACAATAAAACTGCCAATCCACTCATTTATCCTGTCACATATTCTAATAATTTTTTGAACGTTTTTCATTTAAGCCATGGTGTTCCAGTAAACTTTTTCAGACATTTTACCCCAGACAGCTGTTTGTGCCTGGAATGCTTTATAGTCTTCATGTACTTTTGTTGCAAAGGGATCTTTTTTTGCTTCCTCTTCGATTACGCCTTTTGAGATCTCTTTTAATTTTTTCAGCACATCTGCAGGATAGACCTGTACATTTACACCATGCTCATTTACCAGTGTATCCAGGGCTGGGCCGCTTTGTGCGTCAAATTTAGCCAGAGTTCTTATATTAATATCTGCTGCGGCTATATCAAGAACTTTCTGATAATGTTCTGGCAGGTCATTGTAAGCTTTTTTGTTAAAAAAGATATCCAGTGTAGGCCCTTGTTCATGCCATCCCGGTGTATAGTAATACTTTGCAACTTTATAGAGCCCCAGTAGAATATCATGAACAGGGCCCACAAATTCAGCAGCATCCACAACACCTCTTTCAAGGGATGGGAAAATTTCAGCCGGTGGTACAAAGACGGTTGTCACACCCACTTTTGAAAGAACCTTACCTGCGATACTGCCGATGCGCATTTTTAAGCCTTTGAAATCTTCCAGGGAGTTGATTTTTTTTCTGTACCATCCACCCATTTGCATACCGGAGTTCCCAATAATTCTTGGGACAAGATCAAACTGGTCGTACAATTCATTCATGAGCGCCTGACCATTTCCTTCATAGTACCAGGCATTTATGGATTGCGCATTCATACCAAAGGGAATGGAACCAAACCAGTTAAACGCTGTTGATTTGCCTGCCCAGAAGTAGGGTGATCCGGTACCCATCTGTACTGTTCCTTTGGAAGCAGCATCAAATGCACCAGGCGGGGGTACTAATTCACCACCACCATAGAGTTTAATTTCAAACTGGCCATCTGTCATGGCTTTTACATTTTCACAAAACTGTTTTACACCATCAAACAGAATTCTTACTTTTGGATTCCAAAAGCTTGTGGCCTGCCATCTGATCTTAGGAGATGCAATTACTGATGGTGCATTAACTGCCAGTGCAGTTGCAGCTGC
>JBDLIV010000140.1:0-5144 GCA_039714675.1 Thermodesulfobacteriota bacterium | reverse complement strand
CTCAATATATCAAACCCATTAAACTATCAGTAAAAGGCATTGGCGCCTTTCCAAACAGAAGATCCCCAAAAGTTATATGGGCAGGAGTCAATGGTGAGACACAAAAACTTGCAACCCTGCATGCAAAGCTTGAAAAAAGGCTTTCAAAGCTTGGAATACCAGAGGAAAAAAGAGAATTCCATGGCCATCTGACTTTAGCCAGGCTTAAAAAAAACAGATTAAGTGCACAAAAATTTGAGAGAGTCATACAACAAACTGATCAATTTGAGCCACATCAGTTTACAGCAGACAGACTGACACTCTTTCAAAGCAGACTTATGCCAAAAGGTCCCATATATAAAGAGCTTTTTTCTGCGAAATTTGGAACCTGAATTGTTTTATTTATGGTTTATTCTTTTTGTTCTGTATTCTCCCTTAAAATAGTAACCAAAACAGCTATTACCGCCGGGATTAATAAAATTATAATTACCATGCCTATTTCCATGATACCCTCCAACTATTATTTGTTACCAACAAGATTTGGTCTAAACACCTGTGTTTAGACCTAACCTTTAGTGGCTCATTTTTAATTAATTACCAGGTTCGGCTGATTTTTGTATCGCAGTAGCGGTATTTTGATCGGACAATGCTGCCAAACCTCCAATGGCACCCAGATTCATGGATTCCAAAGCAGAACTTGGCACGATGATCAATGAGCCTTTCTCCTTTAATCCCTCAAAGAGCATGTTCATCCCGCGAAGCTGGAGCGCTATGGGGTTGTCCTGGTATTTTTCTGCGGCAATTGCAAATTTTTCAGAAATCTCTGTTTCAGCCGTTCCCAGAATAATCCTGGCCTGGCGTTCCCTTTCGGCTTGTGCCTGTTTACTCATGGCATCGGAGAGAGATTCCGGGATCACAATATCCTTGATCCCCACACTCTGGCAGGAGATACCCCACGGATTGGTATGTTGATCGAGTGATTTTTGAAGGTCGTCGGCAATCTTATCCCGGTGATGAAGAAGATCTGCCAGTTCATGCTTGCCAATTATATCGCGCAATCCGGTTTTTGCTATCAGTGTTACGGCTTTTCCATATTGACGAACCTCAAGTGCTGCTTTCTCCGCATCCCAGACCGTCCAGTACACCACGGCATCCACATTTACCGGCACTGTATCTTTGGTCAATGTTTTTTCTGCGGAAAAATCGGTCACTCTGATCCGTTGATCAATAAAGGCATCCACCCGGTCAATAATGGGAATGATAAAAAAAAGACCGGGTCCTTTTAGCCCTCTATATTTCCCAAGTCTTAAAACAATCGCCTTTTCCCATTGATCTGCGATCTGTATGGTTGATGCGAGAAAAAGAGAAATAATTGCACCTGCAATGGCAGGGATAGAATGCATATAACCCATGATGTTCAGAATAAGGAACATTAAACCAAGTACAATAAAGATTGTTATTGAAAACGGATTAAACCATTTAACCTTTTTCCACTGATCGTCCTGGTCTTTCATTTTCTACCTCCTTGTTGTAATTGTGAAATTATTTCATCTATGGAAAATCCGTAACTTGATGCAATGCTTAAAAATTCAGAACATATGCTGGTCAGTTTTCTTTCTCTCTCCTCTTTTGGTATCTGGATTTTAATATGGCCTATAAAGGTGCCTGTGCCCTGCTGTGTTTCCAGGACATTCTGGATTTCCAGTTCTCGATAGGCCTTGCTCACTGTGTTTAGATTTACTTTGAGTTCTACAGCCAGGGCTCTGACAGTGGGCAGTTGTTCTCCTATTTTCAGTTTTCCTGCTGACACACCATACCGTATCTGATCAATAACTTGCCTGTAAAACGGGACTCCACTTTTAGGATCCAGTTTGAAATCTATCATATTTGATCACCGCCTTTAACTTAAACCTTCATCTTACCTGATATGTTTCAGAATATTTTAGTGATTTTTTACTTCTACATTTTCTAAAACTTTCAACTAAAATAAATCTTGTGAATTAATTTATCTATAATCTGTTTGCATAATATATTATTGTAATAGTTCTATAGAACAATATAGATATGTATTATTTAAAAGTCAAGGGCAAAAATAATTTTAGGAATTAGAAATTCCTTTACATTAACTTTCTGCCTTGGAAATTGCATATAAATGTTTGAGAAAGTTTATTGCTTCTGGATATTCAAGCTTGGGGCTGTTTCTTGTCTAAATTGATTATGAAGGATTCCCCATAAATTTTTAACGGGGCCCTAAGTTACAGGATGATTTTTCTTAATAAAATTTTTGTCTGCCATTGCCAGAAAGATGAAGGTTCCCATGAGCATGATAAGAGTGCCGCAGGGAAAAGAGAGTCTTAAACTTAAAAAATCCATGGCAAGACCTGCTGCCATTGAACCTGTAAGCATACCAAGACTGTGAGCAACCGTCATAATGGACATGACCGATCCCATGGCTTTTTTTTCATCACCTATAATTACAGCATATGCCATGATTGCAGGCATGGAAATCCCCCCTCCGATTCCAAATATAGTAACAGCCACAACAAGGTCAGAAAAAGAGGACGACCAGTAGGGAAGAATCATTCCAATTGTAGACAGTACTCCTCCTGTTATGATCATAATATCTTTATTTATTCTGTCTGCTGCCCAGCCCATAGGAATTTGAAGAAGACCTGCAACAAAAACACCAAGCATGACAAGTACTCCGGTCAGGGAGCCTGAAAGGCTAAATTCAATATCTGCGAACACAGGAAGAAAGCACCATATCACACCTATACAGGCTACATAGGCATATCTGAATATAAAAATAGAAATCAGGAGCTTATCTTTTAAAAGATCTGCCCATGGAACTATTTGATTGCTGCTGTTTTTTGCTTTTTCATTGGATACCGGGGGTAATAAAAAGAGACATAACAGAAGACCGACTGCTGACAAAATACCCATACATGCAAAGGCAGCATCAAGGGACCATATATCTTTTATCACTCCTCCCATCAAAGGTCCAAGGCTCAGGCTTAAAAACATGGAAAGATTAAAAAGCCCCATGGAATATCCTTCCTGGCCTGCAGGTGTGATCTCTCCCACATAGGCCTGAACCACCGGCATAATCATGGCAGAAGCTGCTCCCTGGATAAATCTTAATATAATCAGGGATTCCACATTTTCTGAAAATACAAAGGCTACGGAAATAAGAGTATAGGCAAACAAGCCTGCTACAATAAATGGTTTGCGGCCCTTTTTATCGGACAGTCTTCCAAAAACAGGTAAAAGAAAGGTGCGGGATATGGAAAATGATCCAAATATCAGGCCCACATATATTCCTGTTGCTCCAAGGTCATTGGCATAAACCGGAAGCAGGGGCACTACAATTCCAACACCTGTAACAGTGGTAAAAATCGCAAAAAAGAGAGTAACAAAGATACCCTTATGATTTGTGGGAATGATACCTTTACCATTATTTAACAGTCTGGTTAATATTGGTGGCAATGTTGGCTGGTGAGTCAATTTATACACTCTTGAATTTGATCAATAAATCTGCTTGGTGTTGCAAATTCACCTTTCCTGAAACTGGTATGTGTCAAGTATAAAAATCTTTCTGCCCTTGTCATTGCCACATACATAAGACGTCTCTCCTCAAAAAGCGCATTATCGCCGGCATCAATGGATCGCCAGTGGGGGAAAAGCCGCTCTTCGCAACCTACGATAAATACAGTATCATATTCCAGGCCCTTGGCTGAATGAATGGTGAGAAGAGAAACCCCCGTGGAATCCTGGTCATCTTCATCATCTTTGTCTTCTCTTATCAAGGCTGCTTCCTCAAGATATTCCAGAAGATTATCTGAAGCTCTTGCATTATAAATCAACTGTTCAATATTCTCTTTTTTTGAAATAAACTCATTTTTGGTTTTTGTTTTTTTCTTCAGGTATTCAAAATAGTCAGTCTCTTCTATAACAACTTCCATGGCTCTTGCAGGAGCAAGTTCTCTGATTGTATCAATAATTTGTATAACCCGAGAAAGATTTTCATGGATTTTTTTGCTTAAAACCCGATCTTTAATCATGATTCTTGCAGCATCCTGAAGGCTTGTACTTTCTGTTCTCAGGCTCGCAATTTTTTTGATCATGGCAGGCCCGATTCCCCTCTTGGGAGTATTGACAATACGCTCAAAAGAGACATCATCATTTGGGAAAAATGAAGCACTTAAATAGGAGTTGATATCAAGGATTTCCGCTCTTTCGAAAAAACCCTGAGATCCTCTTAAATGGTAAGGTATTCTGTATGATCTGAAAATTTTCTCAAATGCAAGGGAGCAGAATTTTGTTCTGTAAACCACTGCTATGTTATCAAGGCTTACTCCCTGGCCGCGGCGATTTAACCCCATAATTCTCTTTGCCACCCAGTCAGCTTCATGTGTGTCAGCCATAAAATCATATATTTCAATGACACCGCCTTTTTTATTGGAAAAGCATTTTTTATCCATTTTATCAGGGTTGTAATCAATCAGATCATTTGCCGCCTGGACAATCTCATCTGCTGATCTGTAATTCTCTTCAAGCCTGAAGATTTTTGAGTTTTTATATTTTTGCGGGAAGTCCAAAAAATGGTTAACATTGGAGCCTCTGAATCCATAAACAGCCTGCCAGTCATCTCCAACACAGAAAAGATTGTTATGTTCACCAAGAAGAAGATTGGTTAAATCCTCCTGTAGATTATTGGTATCCTGGTATTCATCCACAAGAATATAGGAAAAATAATTTTTATAATACTCCCTTATCCTTCTGTTATCTCTCAAAAGATCCCTTGTTTTTAAAAGAATATTATCAAAATCAACACTGTTCATCTCTTTTAGACGTTCTTCATACTGGTCAAACAGATCCTGAATTTTAACAGCAAAAAAGCCGGGCTTCAGATCAAAATATTTTTTGGGATTTCCAAAATTTTTAGCCCTTGAAATCATGGAGAGAATTTTATTGGCATGTTTTTTTTCAATATTATTTTTAACACATAGCTCTTTTATAAGCTTTTGCTGCTGATAAACTGAAAATACCAATATTGGTGATGAATACCCTGCTTCTTTACAATGGCGTTTTAAGATCATAAGACATGCTGAATGATAGGTTCTCACCCATTGAAATGCCTGGAATCCAAGGCCTGTCATCTCTAT
>JBDLIV010000139.1:0-5164 GCA_039714675.1 Thermodesulfobacteriota bacterium | reverse complement strand
TATCCTTACAGGCATGGCAAGCTCTTCATTAAGATAGGCAACCCCCATTTGAAGACCTTCCCACATGGTTGGAGAGAGCGCTCCAAAGGACATGCCTCCGATTATCATGGGATATATCTGTCTGACAGGAGGAATCCAGCCTTTCTCTCTCAGGCGTTTTATATTTTCTCTTGGAGAGAGTATCCTGCCCAGAAGAGTTCTCATTTCAAATTCATGGCGGCCCGCATCAAGAGCAGGGTCAGTAAGCATGGAAATCCTCGTGAATTTTATCCTGTCCAACACAGAAAAAGAGGCATTTCTCCTGCCACCGCGCCTTCTCGGGACACCCTGCTGATTGATATGAAACTTGAGCCTGTCAAGTCCAGGGTTCTTAACTGGAGCAATGGCATCATTGGGGCAGACAAAAGTGCACATGGCACACCCTATACAGGCATTTTCCACTCGGGTTTTCTGTTTTATACCATAAAAGGTGTCATATTGGTTGGAGTGGTCTTTATCCTGGTTCACCGATGTTTTAATAATTCTTTTCTGAAACACAGAGAGTTCAATAGCCTTGACAGGACATGCTGCAGTACACTGACCGCAAAGAGTGCACCTATCATTATTATATTTAATCTGCCATGGCAGATCATTAAGGCTTAAAGAGTTAGGTTCAAGGGCTCTGTCTGACGACATATCTTTACCTCCTGGCGGTCAGGGCTTACAATTGCTGTATCAATGTGCATGGGCTGTATATCTTTTGTTTTATCACGATCCGGTATAACTGCATCAAGTCCACAAACTTCAGATGAGAATCCAAATAGGCCTGGTTGCCCACCAACCACGCCAGGACGAAGTTTTTTTCTGTCCTGGACCATGAAAAGAGAGTGATCCGGCAAAGTTCCAATGACACAATTAGGACCATCAATAATAAGGGGCCGGCATGTTCTTTTCAAATGTGCGAGAAATTCAGCATCAGGATGTCTTTTAAGGTCATCTTCCTGCAGAGGAGTAATAATGTGTTTATATGCATCAATTCCAAGATCAAGGCCAACGGTTGCATAATGAAGGATATGTGCAAAAACTTCTGAATCAGACTGATACCCTGTATAACCGGGAAACTCCCTTGATGTTAAAAAATCTTTAATGGGGATAAACGCTGTATTCTCCCCATTGGTCATGGTGCAAAAACCTCTTATAAAAAAAGGGTGGCAGGCATAAAGGTTAATTGCATAATTGGTATTCTGTCTTCCCTGTGCCATAATCACTCTTGCGTTGAGTTCCTTTCGATCCAATCCAAGATAATTGGCAAGCTGCATTGGATCACCAATTTCCTTTATCATGATAGTATCAGGCCAGAATGAAAAAACTATCATATCCTGTTTTTCCTCACCCATTTGCCGAATTTTCAACCGCATGAGCATTAATCTTTTAGAAACCTCTTCCGAAGTAAAATTATCCCACTCTTCAGGCAGTTCATAGGCCCTGATCAAATATAAATCACGCCTGGGAATTCCCTCAATTGATTTTTTGGGTATTTTCAAAGAAATTTTATACTTGGTAAGAAATCCCTGATCCATCATAAAAAGATCCAGACGTCTGATACCCTCTTCACTGAATATGCCTGATAAAATAGGCGCATCTTTCATCTCTTCAAAAGGGCCTCCAAGATCCTGGAGCATGAGTCCCACTCCTGATCCATCATGACCCTCCTTCATGACATCAAGTGCCTTAATGGCCAGCATGGGAGAGACAGGGTCTTTGCTGGTAAGTGCAAACAGGCGACACATTCTACAGATTCTCCTTATTTGTTAGTAGCATTTTGTTTTGTTTTGCAAGGGTTGAAAAGAGTGATTTAATGATGGTGTCCACAACCGCCCTCTTTTTTGTTCTTTTTTGTCTGGCAGTGGTCAAACATATGAAATAACTTGAGTTCATCTTTTTCAAAAAGCTCCAGGTTATCAAGGATGCTGCTTTTTTGAGCTTGATAAACCATTATATTTGATGATGTAAGAATTTTTTTTGAGCCATCACCCATACATCTTGTAACTACAGCATCAACCTGAACTTCTTTTTTAAATACACCTAATTTACAACTCGATCCTTGTGCTGCAATTTTTTGATTTGCCATAAGTTCAAAGTTTCTGGTTTTGCTGTCCACAATTAAAAAATCCGGGGCAACTCCAAAATGTTCGTCAACTATACTTTCCAGCCCTCTGTTTTCTTTAATAGGAAAGGCTATTTTCATGATATTCCTCCAAAAAAACAATCAATTATTGACCCTTTTATACTAAACTTAAACCCAAAGGATAAGGATTTATTTTATAAATGGCAAGTAAAATATTGCCATGGATATGTGTGAGACTGTTTGAAAGGCTAATATCACGTTACAACATGCTTTGTTAGGAAAAGCAGCGAACAAGACCGCCTGGATCAGAAAGGGCTGGAGTAAATTAAAGAGTGCTCTGAATCCAAGCCGGCGAGTGTAAGGCAAACCTCCTAGTTATGGAAAATATATAGGCCCTTATCTAACCATTTGCAGATTTTAAAATAGTGTGCAGTAAAACATTTGTTCCTGCTTCACAATCTTCCCACTTTGTCTTTTCAACCTCAACATGGCTTCGTCCGCCAATACTTGGAACAAATATCATGGCAGTAGGTGCAATCTGATTCATATAGCTTGCATCATGACCTGCTCCGCTTACCATGGGAAGAGATGGATAGCCAAGCATTTTGGCTGAGTCTGCTATATTTTTTACCAGCTCCTGATTAAAAGGTGAGTGTTCCACCCTCCAGGTCTTCTCAATACGGATGGGGCATCCCCTCCTGTCAGCAATATTTTCAAAATCCTCTTTAACCAGATCCCAAGCCTTTATTGCATGATCATCATCCCAGGAGCGTATATCAACAGTAAAATGAATTTTGTCCGGGATAATATTTCTGGAGTTTGGCTCATTTTGAATCTCACCCACAGTTGCTACAAGATTCCCACCCATACGACCGGGAAGTTCATTTACTTTAAGAATCATCTCAGCAGCAGCACACAAAGCATCATGGCGGCCTTCCATTGGTGTAGGGCCTACCTGATTGGCTTCTCCTTCAAGATAAATATCATACCAGTGAAGGCAGACAATGCCTTTGGGAATTCCAATAATTTTATTTTCTCTCTCAAGAACCGGACCCTGCTCAATATGGTATTCATAATAGGCATGGACATCTGATTTTTTTGCAGGGGCATCACCTTTATAACCAATACGGATCAATTCATCTTCAAATCGTTTCCCGTTGATATCAGTTCTGTCATATATCCACTGTTTATCAAGGGCATTGGCCCATACACCTGAACACATCATGGCAGGAGCAAATCTTGTACCCTCTTCATTGGTCCACACAACTATGGTTACAGGGTGTTGAGTCTCTATACTGTTTTCAGTAAGGGTTCGCATAACTTCCAAAGCACCCATAACACCGAGAATACCGTCAAAACGCCCGCCTTTTGGCTGGGAATCAATATGAGAGCCGCTCATAACAGGTGCAAGGCTGTTGTCTTTACCTTTACGCGTTCCAAAGATATTGCCCATTTCATCAATGACAATTTCAAGATTAAGCTCTTTAAGCCATTTCACAAACAGATCCCGTGCTGCTTTATCTTCATCTGATAGAGTTAAGCGCTGCACCCCGCCATTTGGTGTGGCACCAATATTTGCCATTTGCTCAAGTGAATCCTGTAATCTTTTGCCATTGATTCTCAATTGACTGTTTTCCATTTTATTTAAATCATCCTTGTTTAACTGGTATTCAAAAATTTATTTTATACTGTATCTCCAATGGATTCGTGCAGTAAATGTTTTTTAACGATTTTAATCCACTGTGCCGGGTAGGCAACTTTAAAAGCAATAGTATCAATTGTTTCTGTTTGAATTTCAGGTCGTGTTACAAAATCAACCTTAACTGCAGACTGATAAAGTCTTTTATCTTTATGTGAATCACCGTGATATACTCTTCTTATTGATTTGACTGAAATATCAAATTTGATATCTGAAAATCGACCCTTAAACATCAGACCTTTTTTATGCACAACCAAAAAACCTTTATACTTTTTTAAAGCCCCCTGATCTGAAGAGAGCCCAAAGCATATTATGCCAAATCCAAGAGCGATAATATCTTTTTTATTATAATTTTTTTTTACCCACTGTTTTTCTCGCCAGGTAAAAAACGCCATACCAATAAGGATGCTTAAAAACAGGCATCCTATTATAAAAATATGGTATTGTTCAAAAAAATTCATTGATATAAACTATTAAGATGTGAAATTTGAAAGAATCAAATCTCACATCTTAATATCTTTTAACTTAAAATTTACTATCTTATCTCGCCTTCTTTCATTGCAGCCCATTTTTCTTCAGCTTCAATCCAGGCTTCATCTGTAGCATCTTTTTCCCATGCTTCAAGCCCTCTTTCAGCTTTTGTGGCACCGGGCAATAGATTGTCCAGTAGCATGGCAACAACCGCTGTCACTGCCATTCCAGTTGTTAAAATGGCTTGGAAAATATTGCTGAGAGTGTTAACAAGAGATCCTGCTTCTCCCCATACAAGTGGAACTGCATTGGCTGAAAGCATTGGATTGAAATGATATGGAAAACTTAATCCGCAGAAAAATGCAAGACCAATGATAAAAAGATTGCGTGAATTATTAAGGTTTACTATCTGAAGATTTGAAAGGCCAACAGATGCGATCATTCCAAAAAGACCCACAAACATTGCACCAACAACGGGTTTTGGAAGAGTTGCAAGGCTTGCACCAAATTTACCGCAAAGCGGGATAAGCAGCATTGCAATGGCACCAGCTATAATTACACGGCGGCTTGCAACTTTTGTAAGACCGATTGATCCGATATTTTCAGAATATGTTGTGGTTCCGTTTCCAGTCTGTAAAATACCGGCAATCAGACATCCTAACCCTTCAGTTCCAAGACCCTTTGATATCATTTTCTCAGTTGGCACAGGTGCTTCTGAAATCCTGGCACATGCATAGTAATCACCAATGGATTCAACCATTGATGCAAAATATCCTGCCAGCATTCCGATTGTGCCTGCCCAGAGAGTTGAGCTTCCAAGATCAGGGAATCCCCATTTAAAAGGCATCATGGGCTCAAAACTGAACCAGGATGCAGAAGCAATAAGG
>JBDLIV010000138.1:0-5164 GCA_039714675.1 Thermodesulfobacteriota bacterium | reverse complement strand
CTTGAAACAATCAAAGACTTTCAAATCATTATCACATCATCTGACCATGAAGCCTTTATTCTTGAAGCCAACCTGATCAAGGAACACAATCCTAAATATAATGTTATTCTTAAGGATGGGAAAAATTATTCCCTGCTGAAGGTTGATATGCATGAGGCTTTTCCTGCCATTCAGAAGGTTAGAAAGATCAA
The DNA here is from genome assembly GCA_039714675.1 of Thermodesulfobacteriota bacterium. Taxonomy (GTDB): domain Bacteria; phylum Desulfobacterota; class Desulfobacteria; order Desulfobacterales; family Desulfobacteraceae; genus Desulfobacula. The sequence continues at coordinate 4,973 of JBDLIV010000138.1, read as the reverse complement.
AAATGACAAAGCCCTATACTTTGGGCCATACTCTTCTGCTCGCAGCGTGAACATGACACTCAAGCAGATTCAAAAAATTTTCAAGCTGAGGCAGTGCAAAGATACCCAGTTTAAAAATCGTTCAAGACCCTGTTTGAATTTTCAGATAAAGGCATGCCTCGGACTCTGCTGCAATGATGTTCCAGAAAAGGAATATAAAAAAAAGGTTCAGGATGCTGTCCTGTTTTTAAAGGGGAAATCAGGCAAGGTAATAAAAAAACTCAAAACCAGTATGAAAGAGTATTCTTTATCATTGGAATATGAGAAAGCTGCAGAGATGCGGGATACAATATCTGCCATTAAAAATGTTATGGAAAAACAGGTTGTTGTCAGCCCTGATATGAAAGATAGAGACATTCTTGCATGTACTTCAAAAAAGGGCAGGGCAGTGATCATTGTAATGATTGTTCGTGCGGGCTGTCTGATTGATTCAGCATATTATTATTTTGAACTGGGATTAAAAAAGCAGGATGAGATCATATCAGCATTTTTAATGCAATATTATAAAAATCATCAATTCCTGCCCCCTTTTATTCTTTTGAGCCAAAATATTGAAAACAGGGAATCATTGGAGCATATTTTCAGTGAGAAAAAAGGGAAAAAGGTAAAGATTAATATTCCAGTCCGTGGAGAAAAAAAACGCCTTGTTAAAATGGCATATATTAATGCTTCAAGGGAACTTGAAAAAAGAGTGCTTAAAGAGGAAGAGCAGCAGGCATCCATTGTAATGCTAAAAGAACTGCTGAAAATGGAACGCCTGCCGTCACACATTGAATGTTTTGACAACTCCAACCTTTCAGGCCAGGACCCTGTCTCTTCCATGGTGGTTTTTAAAGATGGCAGACCATATAAAAAAGGTTATCGCAAGTTTATTATCCGTGATCTGGATTTTCAGGATGATTATGCCTATATGTACCAGGTGCTGGAAAGGCGTTTTTCAAAAGATCCTAATGAAATGCCATATCCAGACCTCCTTGTGGTTGACGGAGGAAAAGGCCAGCTGTCCATGGCAGTGGCAGTTATCAAAGAATTGAATATTGAAAATCAATTTTTAATAGCAGGACTTGCAAAAAAGGATGAAACAAAGGGTGAAGAATTTGACAAGATTTATATTCCTGGCCGCTCCAATCCTTTAAATACAAACCAGGCAAAAAAAGCACTCTATTTATTGCAGCAGGTAAGGGATGAAGCCCATAGATTTGCCATTACATTCCAGAGAAAACGCCGTGAAAAAAGGGCAGGGCTTTCAGGTCTTGATGCCATCCCAGGCATAGGCCCTAAAAAGAGAAAAATATTATTAAAGCATTTCAAAGGTGTCACTCATCTTAAAAAAGCATCAATAAATGATATTGCATCCTTGCCCGGAATCAACAAAGTATTGGCACAAACAATTCTAAATAAACTTAATCCCGTTACAGGCTGATTTGATCTGGTAGAGAAAAAGTGGTCACTTTCTTAAGGTGGAAAAGACAATGTTTACTTTATTTCCCCAATATCAAAGAAAATAATTGTTATCGTGAATACCTATAACGTTGCGATATATTAAACTTGAATTAAGGAAGTGGAGCTTTGAACCATTAGAAGATATAAATATGGGATGCCTTAACAATTAAAAAAATATTTAAAGAGTTAGGTATAAGTTTTTTCTTGATTGTTTGTGCCAATACTTTGTTGATTCCTGGGACGGGTGGCTGTTTTTCAGTTTTATAATAAAAATTTATCTTCGTCTTGACAAAAGGCAAAAAAGCATTTATTTATTTTTAGTTAACTCTTTTAAGGGAAAAATGTGACCCCCAAAAATTAATTCTGTTCTAATGAGAAATAAATTGTTTTATTCATATTGAGTCTCCTTATATGAAAGAATCAGTTTAAATTTTGTTTTTTTTATAAAAAAAAGATTGACTTATAATTGTGTCTCATATTTTTCACTTTGTTAAGTATTATTTTTTTATCAGCACTGACAACATATATATATTTAAACTCAAGTCTGCATTGTTAATGAAATTTCTGCTGAAATGTGGACAGGCATTTTCTTATTAACACTTTAGTTTAGGAGATTGTAATGGGTGGTGAAACAATTGCCATGATTCTGCAGGGATTAATTGTTCTTGGATGTATTTCACTTGGTGTCCGGACAGGCGGTATGGCTGTCGGCCTGTGGGGTGGAGCAGGAGTGCTTATGCTGGTAACAATTTTTAAAGTACAACCCGGACTTATTCCCACATCAGCCATTTTTATTATCTTTACTGTGGTAACAGCAGCAGGTGCCATGCAGGTGGCAGGAGGAATTGACTATCTTGTTGCAATCGCACAGCGTATGATACGAAAAAAACCCCGTTGGATAACTTTTATTGCTCCTGGTGTCACATGGATATTTACCTTAGGTGCGGGCACCGGCAATGTTTACTATTCATTACTGCCTGTAATAGAAGAAGTTGCCTATAAAAACAATGTCAGACCTGAACGTCCCCTTGCAATTTCACCTGTAGCATCCCAGATAGGTATCACATCCAGTCCTGTATCTGCGGCCATGGCAGCAATGGTTGGCCTGATGGCCCCCCTTGGCTTTGAAATTATTGATATATTGATGATTGTTATTCCCTCCTCTCTGATTGCAATTGTTGCAGGATCTCTGGTACAGAATTTTAGGGGCAAAGAATTAAAAAATGATCCAGTATATCAGGCACTGGTAGCATCGGGGAAAATTGATGATACCAAGATGTCTGCTGTTAAAGAGCAAGAGATTAAACCCACTGCAAAAAGAAGTGCCATGATTTTCCTTGCAGGGGTTATTGCCATTGTCTTGTTTGGTATATTTCCGGAAATACGGCCGCATTTTATTGATGCTGATGGAAAATTAGAAACCTTATCAATGACCTATCTTATTATGCTGACAATGTTTTGTTCAGCACTAGCAATTGTACTGACCACTGATTTTAAACCAAGTGAAATCATCAGCAGCAAAATCTTTACTTCCGGCATGGTTGCAGTGGTTGCCCTGTTTGGTGTAGCCTGGATGGCCAATACATTTATAGGAGCACATAAGGAAGCAATTATTGAAGGCATTGGCGGTCTTGCACAAACAACTCCATTATTCCTGGCTCTGGCATTGTTCATAGTAGCTGCCCTTACCACCAGCCAGTCAAGCACCACCCTGGCTATAATTCCCATTGGTATTACTCTGGGCATTCCTGCTCAATACCTGATTGCCATGTGGCCTGCAGTAATAGGCATCTATTTTTTCCCTGCCAATGGAGGGCAGATTGCTACTGTACAGATGGATCGCAGCGGCACGACAAGAATCGGCAAACTGGTAATAAATCATTCATTTATGATTCCCATGCTTGTCTGTGCCATAACAGCAGTAGGTTCAGGCATGGTCATTGCCACATTGATTTACGGATCCCATTAAAATGGATAATTTAAATAAATATTTTTCCCAGGATAAGAAAGGCGGTATAGTCTGGATCAAAGAAAACACATTTTTTGGTTTTAGTGATATTGTAACCTGGGCAGGAAAAGGCAAACTTCCCTTTGAAAAAGCAGCCGGCAAAATTGATCTGGTATTAACAGGTCCCCATTCAAGTGCAGCCATACCCATGGAATTAAAACCTTTTATTCTTGAAAATTTTACCCAGCGTATGCAATTTGATTATTCAGATGTTTCCACTGATGCTGTTGCTCAACGCTGGGCTGAAATTGATGAACATGTTGTTTATATCCGCAATCCCCACTCACGCCTGGTATTTGACCAGAATAGAGCCCCTGTTGAGAATCCGGAAGAACAGCTCCGTTTAATTTTTAAACAGGTCGCACTTAAAAAAGCAGGACAAGAGGCAAGCTTTTCAGGAATTGATAGTATAAGGCCTGTAACCTTTGCTGATCATCCAGTGCTAAAACAACCAAAAAATGATGCTGAATGGAAGCATCTTATTGCGATTATCACAACTGTGGCAAAAAAAGGCTCGCTGGCATACGCATCCACACGTGATAAAATTTTAGAGACAATATTTGAAAAAAAGTGCAGGCTTCTCCATGAAATTGATCTCAGAGCAGTTAATGCCATGGAGCTTCATGGTGCATGCTGTCTTAATGTGCAGTGCATACATGATACCATGAATGCAAAAGCATTTCCTGATGGTGCAGTATCAGACAAAAAACCTGCTGAAAACTGCCTGCCAAAAATTGCAACCTTGTCCAATCGTGGAGATCATAATGGCGAAATCCGGCCTGACAGCAGTGGCGGACAGCTTGACCATATTAATCTTTTGACCTGCACAGGACATGATCTTCGCACACTTAAAAGAGCTTTTCAGCTCAGCTTTGGCATTCAAGAAAAAGTTTTATCAGATCACCTGCGCCTTAACTTTCCCTATTATGGTGCCTGGGAGGTACAGAAACTTGGGCAGGTTCTCAAATTTATGGAAAGTCACGGGCAAATAGCCCATGGCAGCGGACAGGGAATATTATCTATAAAAACCGGAGCTTATCAGTCAGAGTTCTTAAGAGAAATGCTGATGGGAAAAATCAATACCAAAAAAATTCAGACTCCAGGAAAAACATGGCCTGAACCAGATACTGAACATGTTGATTACCTGGCACAAAGATTCAAAAAAACATATGATATTTTGAGATGCTGGAACTTTAACCTTGCTATGCCTTGATTTGTGGCAGGGTTTGTGCCAGGTATGCAGCCATATTTATTTTTATTTTAAAGAAGCAAGTGTTTGCCCGGTTAACATTTTTTTAGACAATTGAATTGTGTTTACAAATTTAAAGAAAGATTAAAAGGCATACGGCGACAGTATATAAACAAAGTCCGCATCATATCAGAATGGCTATCCTTTAATTTTTATCGCCAATAAAGAGCACTAGGAAGAAATCAATTATATTTCTTCTAAGATTGATTTGTTGAAATATCTTTACAAGCATCA
>JBDLIV010000137.1:0-5166 GCA_039714675.1 Thermodesulfobacteriota bacterium | reverse complement strand
CGTTTTGTCCGCCAGTCTCCTGTATCAGAACACATCAGGGGATCATTTGCATCTGACCACGGTCCTTCATGCTTAAAAAATTTGTTCAAAGACATACAAACCTCTCCTTTGTAAAAAATAAGCTGTCCTATATGAAATAGACTCATGCTATTGTATCTATTTTATAGATATTAAATAGCTATATTCTGATTGCTCTGTCAAGTAAAAAAATATTTTCTTTACTAAAAGAATACTCAAATTCAATAATAAGAAGTGATAGTTATAGAATTTATGCGGCTTTTGAATTCTTACTAATAGTTGATAAGTCAACTATATGAATTGTCTTTACAGTGAATTAAGAATTTATTTTGTGTTGCATGAAAGAGACTACGGTGGAGCCCATAATCTTTTAATAAAAATGTTAGATTTGGGGCAGAAAAATGGACTCTGGTTTAACGATTGAACAAATTTTCGCGCCTAAAGGAATGCTCTGGCGGCAGAGATAAAGGAACAAGGGCCCGCAGGGTATTTTAATTTCCAATTTATCTATTTAGAAAGGCTAATGGGTGTTGTATTTTAAACCACAATACTCCGAAGTCCAATTGGGCTATTGCAGAAATTATATCCATTTCCCTAGGATCTTTTTTTTCTAATCTTTTTTGAAAAGAACATCCACATGTGCATTTGCATCTAATGACGGATATTCTTTCGGAATTATTGACATCAGATTTTTTAATAGATTTTTTTGTTCTGCATAAAGGGCATTCAATTGCTACACAGTCTGAATTTTTGTTAAATAAACTGGTCATCATAATAAAAACCTTTCGTTTTTTGTGTTTAAAAACTGACAATTTTTGGTATTGCAGTTGACAAATATTGTCTGTTAACAACCAAATTATTCATTAAATGTGCCATAAAGCTTCAAAAAAGAGTTTTTTAAATTTTTTTTTGTTAAAACCGCTTAAACCTGGATTGTCTGGAATAAGAAGAGATGATTAACACATGAGACCAGGAATATGATATTTAGCGCATATGGTAAATAGTAGATTGAATATAGCTACATTATTGATATTTGACACTTTAACATTTCATTTAATATCCCTCACCTGTTTTTTTAATTTAATCTTTACATGCAGCTGCAATCAATTTATGTATAAAACAATTTTTAAAGGGAGAAACCAATGACACTGTTTGGACCAGAAGAGCTGTCGCAGCAGATACTTGATCCTGGATTATGCACGCTTTGCGGAGCATGTGCCAATATCTGCCCCTATATCAAGGCACACAACAACAAAATTGTCACTATTTTTTCCTGCGACAGAACTGAAGGCAGATGCTATGCCCACTGTCCCAAAGTTGGAGCTCTACTTGATAAGATGTCTCAATTTTATAAAGCTCAATCTTTTACTGAAAATCCCATTGGTGAATATATAAAAATTATCAAGGCACGAAAAGGTGTTAGAGCTCCTGAAGGAGATTTCCAGAATTCCGGCGTGGTTTCATCTCTAATAATATTTGCTATGGAAAAAGGATTGATTGATGCTGCTCTTTTAACCGGGAAAGATGGAATCAATCCTGTGCCTACAGTTGTAAATAACAGGGATGGTGTGCTTGAGTGTGCAGGTTCCAAATATATTGCCTCTCCTGTTTTATCAATGATGGGGCAAGCCAGCGATTCAGGTATTGAAAAACTTGGAATTGTAGGCACCCCATGTCAGATAACAGCTCTCTCCCAAATAAGGCAAAACCCCCTTGGCCTTGAAGAATTTAAAAATAATACTGCTCTTAGTATAGGTCTTTTCTGTACATGGGCTCTGGATGGAGAAAAATTCATGAAGTACCTTGCACCAAAAAAGGATATTGAATCCATTAAATCCATGGATATTCCACCGCCGCCTGCTGAAAAACTGATTGTAAAATGTGAAGATTCATTCATGGAGTTTCCTTTAAATGAAATCAGAAAGCTTAAACTTGCAGGCTGCGGCATATGCCCTGATATGACATCTGAATTATCTGACATATCTGTTGGCGCCCTTGAAGGTTTTAATGGATGGAATACCCTTATTATCAGGAGTGAGAAAGGAGAACAGCTTGTCAGTGAAGCTATGGATCAAGGGTTTCTTGAAATTGGCACTTTGCCGGACAAATGCTTTAAGAATCTGATCATAGGTGCGGTCAACAAGAGAGAGCAGGCTGTAAAAAAGTGTATGGAACTTGGTATGCTGGATGATGATTTTAAAAAGGCAGCAAATTTGAAGGACAAACAAACCATAACAGGAGTGTCATAAATATGGAAGCTGTATCCTCTCTTATGATGGGCAACCAGGCAATTGTGCGTGGAGCAGTTGAAGCCGGGGTAAAAGTTGCAGCAGGTTACCCTGGAACACCATCATCGGAAATAATAGATACATTATCAAAAACTGCTCCTGACATATATACTGAATGGTCAGTTAATGAAAAGGTTGCCCTGGAAGTTGCAGCTGCAGGTTCCTTTGCAGGATTAAGATCTCTTGCTGTCATGAAGCAGCCCGGCGTAAATGTTGCCGCAGATTTTCTCATGCATCTTGCACTTTCAGGAACAAGAGCAGGTATGGTGCTTGTTGCAGCAGATGATCCAGGAGCCTTGTCCAGTATTAACGAGGGTGATACAAGGCTTTATTCAAAACTCATGGGTATCCCTCTGCTTGAACCTGGAAATTTCCAGGAAGCCTGTGACATGACAAAATGGGCTTTTGAACTGTCTGAACAACTCAAAAGCCTGGTTATTTTAAGGACAGTAACCAGGCTCTCCCATGCAAGCGGAAATGTGATAGCTGGAGATATTAAAAAAGAGGAAAAAAAAGCATACTTTGAATTTAACGGTAATATGCTTGATCCCATGACTGGAATCGTTACAACAATTCCTGTGAGCATAAAACACTCTTGGCAACATGAAAAACTGCACCAGGCAGGCCAAATTTTTGAAACTTCAGGTTTTAATACCTGTGAAGGTCCTGAAAATCCAGAGCTTCTCATAATCACAACCTCTATTTGCGATCTTTATGCAAAAGAGGCTGTGGATGTGTTAAAGCTTGACAATAGAGTGGCTGTACTGAAACTTGGCACTACATGGCCTCTGCCGTCCAAACTTGTTCAAAACAAAATACAAAAAGCCGGGGCAGTCTTATTTGTGGAGGAGATACAGCCTTTTATAGAAGAAAACATTAAAGTTTTATCTGCAGGTGCAGCCGATAAATTCGGAGAAAAAACATATTTTGGAAAACTCAGCAATCATATCCCCATGATTGGGGAACTTAATCCTGATATTATTATTAAAGTCCTGCAGCAGATCTTCAACCTTGAATATCAATCCTCTTCAGATTCTTACAGGAAAGTGGCAGAGAAAGCAGTTGAAAATTGCCTGCCTGAAAGAGAAATCGCCTTCTGCCCGGGCTGTCCCCACAGGGCATCATTTTTCACAATTAATAAAGTGCTCGGGCTTGATAACCAGGATGGTTTTACCTGCGGAGACATAGGATGTTACTCCCTTGGTATTCTGCCCGGAGGATTTTCCACAATCAAAACCCTCCATGCCATGGGGTCAGGCACAGGGCTTGCCAGCGGTTTTGGCAAGTTTTCACAATTTGGCATGGAACAGCCAATAATAAGTGTCTGCGGAGACAGCACTTTTTTCCATTCAGGCATGCCGCCCCTTGTAAATGCAGTACACAATGAGTCAAACCTTACAATGGTCATTCTGGACAACAGTGGAACTGCCATGACAGGGTTTCAACCCCATCCAGGACTTTCAATGGGCACTGACGGAAAATCGGCTCCTGGTGTTGATATTGCAGATGTATGCCGGGCAATAGGTGCAGAAACAAAAATCTGTGATCCATTTAATCTTGAAAAAACTGAAAAAACCCTGTTGGAATTCATAGAGAAAACAAGAGGTGTCAATGTCTTGATTTTAAAACAAATCTGCGCACTAAGCCCGGAAAAGAAGGGAAGCAAACCCTTTAATATGTCCATTGATAAAGCCAAATGCATAGGTGAGGAGTGTGGCTGCAACAGAATATGTACAAGGATTTTTTCCTGCCCAGCTCTTATCTGGAACAAAGAGAAAAATTCAGCTCTTATCAATGATATACTCTGCACTGGATGTGGTGTGTGCGCTGAGATCTGTCCTTCTGATGCAATTTTAAGGGAGAAGATTTAAAATGATTTCAAAAACCTTGAAACATGATCCTTATAACTTAATCATAACCGGAGTTGGAGGACAGGGAAGTGTCATCTCATCTAAAATCATAGGCAATATGCTTTCTCAATCAGGATTTCATATTACCATAGGAGAGACCTTTGGAGCCTCCCAGAGAGGGGGCAGTGTAATGAGCCATGTAAGAATTTCTTCAACTAAAGCTCTATCTCCTCAAATTCCACTTGGAAAGGCGCATATGGTTGTATCCCTTGAACCTGTTGAAGCCCTCAGAGTTTTGAGCCAATTCGGCAATTCACATGTCAAGGTCATCTGCAACACACAACCCCTGCATCCCATTGGCGTGATATCAGGAAGAGCCGGCTACCCTTCAAAAAAAAAGATTGATAAATCTTTAAAGAAACTTTCATCCAAAGTCTGGCTTTTTAATGCAACCGGGATTGCAATGGATATAGGAGATCCAATTTTTGCCAATATAGTCATGACAGGTGCCCTGACTGCTGCCAAAAAGCTTCCAATGGATAGGAACAATTTTCAAAAAAGTATAGAAAGCCTGTTCACAACTGATAAGATAAAACAAAACCTTGTGGCTTTTGACAAGGGTATGGATATGATAAATTTTTAAAACCCGCACCGGGTTTTATCATCAGGAACCTCAGCCAAAAGTGGGGCTGCATGATTTTTTAACAGCTGTCTTTTTTTTGGGATGCTCCTTAAAATAGAGCCTGTCTTTTACAAGATGACATTTTTTATACTTTACCCCGCTTCCACACCAGCAAAGATCATTCTTACCTGGCGATACTTCCGGAGGTCTCTGCTCAAATTTTTTCAAAAGCTGACTTAACCAGCCCATATAAAATACTCCCTTCTTGGAAATTTATATATAATTTTGCTGCTTGACAACCAAAATAGGATACAATGATAGTGACTGTCAAGAAAAGCATAAAACAGTATAGGACAAGATGTTTTTTTGTCAAGAATCGTATAAAATA
>JBDLIV010000136.1:0-5166 GCA_039714675.1 Thermodesulfobacteriota bacterium | reverse complement strand
TTAACTTCTTCAACTTTAACTTCTTCAGTTTCAGCTTTTTCAGCTTCAGTTTCTTCAGCTTCAGCATCATCTGCTTTAACTTCCTCAGTCTTTGTCTCTTCTGAGTCTGTCTCTTCAGTGCTGTCTGTTTCAGTGACAGTTAACTCTTCAGCACTATCTGCTGCTTTTGCATCACTATCTGCTTTCACTATAGTATCTGAATCCTGTTTTTCAGGTTCTTCACTAACCTCTTTCTGAGGTTTTTCATCTTTATTGGCATCAATCTGCTCTTGAATATTATTTCTCAATATTTCACCAAAAGATGAAGTAGCAGGTTTCATGTCTTTAGCAAATTTTTCAAAAGATTTATCATCATCGTCTTCTTCAAGCCGTTTGATGGAAAGACCGATACGTCTTTCATCACTGTTAATATTCATTACTTTTGCTGTAATAGTTTCAGAAATTTTGTAATGCTCTTTTGGATTTTTCACATTTTCTTTGCTGATTTCTGACACATGGACAAGGCCTTCAATACCTTCTTCAAGTTCAACAAAAACACCAAAATCAGTCAAATTAGTAATAACCCCGGATATCTCTTTGCCAACCTCGTAACGTGTGCTCACAGATTCCCATGGGTCTGCCTGGGTCTGTTTAATTCCAAGAGAAAACCTTTCATTCCCTTTGTCTATATCAAGAACAACAGCCTGAATAGTTTCGTTTTTCTTATAAACTTCAGATGGATGTTTAATTCTTTTTGTCCAGGAGATATCAGAAATATGTACAAGTCCGTCAATATCATCATCAATACCGATAAAAAGACCAAACTCAGTAATATTTTTGATTTTACCCTCAATAATGGTACCAACAGGATATTTCTGGGAGATAACTTCCCATGGATTCTCAACGGTCTGTTTAATGCCCAGAGAAATTCTTCTGTTTTCAGGTTTCAGATCAAGGACAACCGCTTCTACAATTTCACCAACAGTTACCATCTGGGATGGATGACGTATTTTCCTTGTCCAGGACATTTCTGATACATGGATTAAACCTTCAACTCCTGCTTCAAGTTCAATAAATGCACCATAATCTGTCAAGCTGACAACTTTACCGGAAATTTTTGAACCAACAGCATATTTTTCCCCTACGGTTGTCCAGGGATCAGGAGTTAACTGTTTCATGCCAAGGGATACTCTCTCTTTTTCAAGATCAAAGGAGAGAATTTTAACATTGATGGTATCACCAACAGTGAAAAGTTCTGATGGATGTTTAACTCTTCCCCATGAGATATCTGTAATATGCAGAAGCCCATCCACACCGCCAAGGTCAATAAAGACGCCATATTCAGTTATATTTTTTACAATACCTTCCATGACCTTGCCGTCTTCAATGGATTCCAGGGTTGTACTGCGCAGTGTATCACGTTTTGCTTCAAGAAGAACCCGCCTTGAAAGCACGATATTGTTTCTTTTTTGATTATATTTGAGAATTTTGAATGTATAGGTCTGATTCACCATTTCATCCATATTACGGATGGGTCTAAGGTCTGCCTGGGAACCTGGAAGAAATGCCTGTAAGCCTACGTCAACAGAAAAACCACCTTTAACCCGGCTGGTTATCTCACCTTCAATGGTTTCATCATCATCATAAACTTTTTGAATTGCAAGCCATACTTTAACTTTTTTAGCTTTTTCACGGGATAAAAGAACAGTTTCTTCTTCTTCATCCCATACCTCAATCATTACCTCAAATTCATCGCCTATATTAACATCGATATTGCCTTCTTCATCAATGAATTCCTGAATGGAAATCTGCCCTTCAGATTTATATCCAACATCCACAAGAACCAGATCTCTTGCAACAGAGATAACTGTTCCGGTTACAACCTGCCCTTCTTCAAATTTTTTCAGACTGGACTCATAAATGTCCAAAAGCTCTTCCATTGATTCTTCTTGATCTTCACCTGGAATTTCAGGCATAGATTCTTCGTTTTCTTCTTTAATTTCAGTATTCATTTTTTGATTTTCGTTTTCTTCAGTAATGTCATTCATTAATATTAATCTCCCTTAGTCATTTTTTTGCACCAGCCATAGCAATAATATGGCTAAGTGCAATTTTTCTTTATAGCAAATAAAAACAGGGAAATCAATAAAATTGTTTTCTCAAGCTCTTTCAATTATTTTAAACATTTTTTCAACCACTTGTTCAACAGTTAAAAAAGTAGAGTCAATTTCAATGGCATCGGCTGCGGGTTTCAAAGGTGCAGTTTCTCTTTGAGAATCATTAGTGTCCCTTGTTTGCATCTCCTGTTCAACTTTATTGATGTTTTTTGTTTTATCAGGCATTTCATCATATCGCCTCTTAGCACGGACAGTGAGATCTGCAAAAAGGTAAAATTTATAATCAGCCTCGGGAAAAACCACAGTTCCCATATCCCTGCCTTCAAAAACTGCATCCTCTCTTTTTGCAATTTTTCTTTGAATATCAAGCAAAGCAGCACGCACTTGCGGCCTTGCAGAAGATGAAGATGCAAGCATTGATATCTCGGGTGTTCTGATAAATTTACTAATATCACGACCTGACGATATCAATACAAGAGAACCATTTTTTTTAATGAAATTCAGATCAAGGCCTTTTAAAAAAGTTTCAAGTATAACATCATTTTCCCACTCAATATTCTGGTTTTTGATTTCAAAAGCAACCCCTCTATATATGGCTCCCGTATCTACATAAATAATACCAAGCTCTTTTGACAGGAGTTTGCTTACGGTTGTCTTGCCTGCACCGGCCGGGCCGTCAATGGTGATAATCTTTGTGGACATTGCTAAATTCCTTATTTTTTTAAAACCTTTTTAAGCGCCTGGAGAAAAAGAAGATTTTCCTGGTTTGTTCCTGTATTAACCCGTAAAAAAGTGTCAAATCCGTATGATTTCATTGATCTTACAATAACACCGAGTTGTAACATTTTTTCAAACACCACTCCTGCATCTGTCTTAATATCCAGCATAAAAAAGTTGGCCTGGGTTGGAAGACAATGAATCCCAAAATTTTTAAATTCATTAAACATAAAATCAAGGCTTTCATGGGTGGATTGAATACTTCTGTTTAAAAAACCTTCATCATCAAGTGCTGCGACAGCAGCCACCTGGGCCAGAGAATTTACATTAAATGGCTGCCTTATTCTATTTAAAATTTGAGCAATCTGGGCATCCATAATTCCATACCCTACTCTGAAACCTGCAAGTCCATAGGCCTTGGAAAATGTCCTCAAAGAGACAATTCTCTTATCCTGCAAAGGGCTTTTCAAGGAATTATATACTTTATCACTCCTAACAAATTCAATATATGCTTCATCCACTACAATAATAACATCCTGGGGTACTTGCCGGGCAAATTCATTAAATTCATCAACACTGATTGTGCTGCCGGTTGGATTAAACGGATTGGTAATAAAAATCAATCTGGTTTTTGATGAAATTTTTTCAACAATACCTTTAAGATTCGTTGAAAAATCATTTAACGGTACCATAACGGGCACGCCTTTGGCAGTTTTAACACTGATTTCATACATTAAAAATGAAGGCAGAGGCATTAAAGCTTCATCTCCTTGATTTAAAAATCCATGACATAAAAGAGCAATAATATCATCTGAACCATTGCCAAGGACAATATTCTCTCTGGATACATGAAATTTTTCAGCAAGCTTGTTAGTTAAGGCATGGGCACCGGATTCAGGATACCGGTTCATATCTTTCATAGCTTTTAAGACTGCATCATTAACATTTGGAGAAAAACCCAGTGGATTCTCATTGGATGCAAGCTTGATTACATTTTTTAGCTGGTATTGCCTGGCTACTTCCTTGAGTGGTCTGCCAGGCTCATATGCTTTAAGACTTTCAATTTGTTTATTGATTTTAAATTTCATAAAATTATCTTTTCTTATATTATTTTGGATAGTTGTCAACCCTTTGCTCTGTTCAGCTGCACATCATTGTCAGTTTTGGTTGCAGAGATATTTCCCAGTCAAATTTAAGGGGGCCTTGAACAACATGATTATTTTTATATAGATTAATTTAAAAGATGGTGATATTCAATTCCATACTTATAGGAAGCTTTAGCATCACTATTAGACGATGAATAAGGAGTTATCCATTTGACACTGCCACTGTAACTCTTGCTTTTTTCAGGACCTGTTGCATGTTCATCATAATCTTTCATTTCAAGATAAACAAACTGGTCCATAACAAGTTTCTCATTGCTCAACAAGGATAAGCCACTCTGACTGTAATCTTTCATCTCTGCATAATAGTATTGATCCTGATGATCCATCCGGTACAAAAACATTGGACTGTTACACCTGTACCTCTGATAGTGCCTTTTGTCTTCATGGGGTTCCACTGTCAAATCCTTTACCATGGGTTGTTGAAATGCCGTTTGAATATATTATATAAAGCCATAAAAATTTAATTGCAAACATTTGCCAAAAAATCAAGGAAAATAATATATCCCATGGCAAAAAGAACTCAAGTGTTGAATATTTACTATTAGATATGTATATAAAAAAGTAGAACATAGAACTTTACTAAAAATAAAAACAGATTAAACAACATTGTGGCTTTTATGAAAAAAATAGTAACGCTTGGACTTGAAAACCTTATCACAAGTCCACCTGAACATCTTAAAACAAAACGTCTTGGTCTACTATCCAACCCGGCATCTGTTGACAGCCAGCTCAATCATGCTGCACAACTCATCCATAAAAATTTTCCAGGTCAATTAAAAGCTCTATTTTCACCACAACACGGATTTTATGCTGAAAAACAAGATAATATGATTGAATCAAATCATATTATGGAACCTGAATTAAATATTCCCGTTTACAGTCTTTACTCCAATACAAGAATTCCGACCAAAACAATGTTTGACAAGATAGATGTTTTACTCATTGATATCCAGGATGTCGGAACCAGGGTTTATACATTTATTTACACTGTTTCCTACTGCCTTGAAATTGCAGCAAAGTTAAAAAAGCAGGTTATTATTCTTGATCGACCAAATCCCATTGGCGGCACCCAGATTGAAGGAAATATTCTCTCAAAAGATTATACTTCTTTTGTGGGAAGATTTCCCATTCCCATGCGCCATGGAATGACCATTGGAGAAATTTCACAATTTTTTAACAATCAATTC
>JBDLIV010000135.1:0-5193 GCA_039714675.1 Thermodesulfobacteriota bacterium | reverse complement strand
CACTCAAATTCAGATTTTTTGCTGTTTTATATAATATTGACCGCAGAGTATCATCAAAGGGATATGGCATGGCTGGATGAACAATGCCATTTTCAAAGGATTCCACAAAGGTAGTTTTTCGAAACCGCGTAAAATCAATGAATTGATCCAAAATTACAAGATGGCCTCTCTCGATCTCTTCTTTTAAACTGCCACAGGCAGTGGTGGCAATAATATGAGTAACGCCAGCCTTTTGTAAAGCTTTAATATTGGCACGATTATTCACCGCGGCAGGACAGAATTGATGTTTAATGCCATGTCTTGCAAGAATAACAGTTTCCACATCATCTATTTTTCCTGATAATAGTAAAGATGAAGGCTTTCCATAATCTGTATCAATATCAAGAATATCTGGATTCTTAAAAAAATCAGGATCATCTAATCCTGAACCGCCGATTATACCTATTTTCAAAA
This sequence comes from Thermodesulfobacteriota bacterium, assembly GCA_039714675.1. Lineage (GTDB taxonomy): Bacteria > Desulfobacterota > Desulfobacteria > Desulfobacterales > Desulfobacteraceae > Desulfobacula. Next base: position 4,740 of record JBDLIV010000135.1, on the reverse strand, counting down.
CTATTTCCTCCGAAAATATTTTAAAGAACCAAATTTAAATTTTTCAATTCTCCCATATTTGTTGCAGGCGAAGACCATTACAGTACGCTGGTAGTAGTTATTTCACCCAGCTTTTTTTTGTGACCAGAGTATAAAAACTCACAGCCATAAGCATCATACAAAGAGCAAGATGAGTAAGATCAAGAACAATAATCAGATTATGGCCGAAAAAAACACCGGGAAGATTTCTTATCACCAGTAAAGTACCTGAAACAATCAAACCTGCAAGTATGAAGATCTTAAGATATCCAGAAGCTGTAATTTTTCCAGAGCCCCTGAAAATAAATGAAATAAAAATATAAACAGCAAGTGCTATCAGCACGAAAGAAGCTATATAATGCATTACATGTGTTATATAAAATTGCGACAGCCAGTCAAGCCCGGGAATATCTGAAATATAATATCTCTTGTAAACAGGCATTTGGCCAAAGCCTGTCAATACAAGGAAAAAGAAGGTGATACCATAAATATATTTTCGTAATTTCCATGTAGTTTTCATTTATTTATCCTCCTTTGCACTCAGGTAAAACTTTCCAAATGCTGCTGCAATTCCTGCAATGGGTGCAATAAGCATGGCTTTAGCAATGTTTGTCCCATTTGCCATCATATTCTCAACCTTTTTAAAATGGGGTTTGCCTTTACCTTTTTCAATACTTTTATTCAATTGATCAAAAGGAACCGGAGAGACATAAATAGTATTGGTTCCTCCATTCTCATGTTCTCCATAAATATATCCATTGGTCTCTTTTGCAAGGGCATGGGCTTTTTTTAAAATCTCCGATTTCGGACCTATGGTCTGAACATCTTCAGGACATGCTTCAATACAGGCAGGCTGTTCACCTTTTTCCAGCCTGTTGTAGCATCTGTCACATTTATGCATATTACCGTTGCCGGCAAGGGAGGGTAAAATATTAAGATACATGCCGGAGCCGGTCTGTCTTTCCGGTATATTCCAGGGACACACACTTTTACATTTGGAACCACCAAGACACAGATCAGTATCAATCCTTGAAAGTCCGTTATCTTCCTGCTTCAGAGCACCCCAGGGGCAAAGTTTTACACAGGGAGGATTTGCACAGTGCATACATCTTCTTGGTATTGTCAATTCAGTCTCTTCACCGTCAATATCAACAAAAGCATGCTGAATAAAAAGCCAGTTATATGGAGTCAGACGATCTATTACATCTCTTTTATCAGACCAGTCCTGAACCGGAACCCTGCTGGGAAACATTTTTGGAAATGGTTTTTCAGGTTCTGGAAATTTGGGTTCATTGACCTCCTGGCAGGCATAGACGCACTCTTCACACCCTATACATTTACTGATATCAATCAGAGTTACCAGAGGCTCTGAATTCGTTTTAGTTATTGATTTGGCAGCCCTTGCAACACTTGTGGTTGCAGCTACAGATCCTGCAACAGTAATAGAGCCCTTTAAAAATGCCCTGCGTGAAAGTTTAGAAGTCATTTTACCTCTCTTTTTATCAATTTAGCTTTGAGTTATAAGGTTTGAGGCGTGAAAATCCCTCATACCTCACCACTCATATCTTACTTTTTATTTCATATTGTTTTTACAAAATCAGAAAAACTCATTTTTTCATAACTTTGTGTGCGAATATATTTTAAAATAGTTAAAAATTGCTCCGGTCCCACATATCCTGGAAGATTGCTGATCTTTGAGCTGTCTGATTTAAGAAACCAAAGACTAGGCAATCCCTTTATTCCCCACTGACTGGCAAATGCTTGCTCTTTATCAGTATCAATTGTAATACTGATAAAATTATCATTCAGATAATTTAAAACAGCTTTATCTGCAAATGTTGTTTTTTTCAGTTTTTTACAATAGGTACACCAATCAGCATGGAAATACAAAAACAGAGGTTTGTCTTGCGCTTTTGCAATATCAAGGCCCTTTGCATAGGATTGCCAGTCAATACCTGAAGTCTTAGCTGCTGTTATAATTTCTTTTTGTTCAATCGAACTGGTTGCCTGATGGGCAACAGAATTTGCATTGGCATGGTTGTCCGGTTTGGAATTAAAATAGATTAAAGTACCTACAATTGAAATGCAGATAATTGCCAGAACAAGTATATTCTCTTTTTTCATGTTAAAAATCCTAAAATATTAAAAAAAACTTCATTAAAATTAATCTCTAAATATATGTCATCATATCAAATTGTCAAAGCAGATTTTTCATATCAAAAAAATAATTAAAGGGCAGAAACAAGAAGCTTCTGCCCTTTAAAGTCAATATTGACTTGTGAGAGGTAACTGTTTTTAAAAATTATTTACATTTTGCAGGAGTTGGAGAATCAGCTGCATAACTATAGAGATAAGTATAAATATCATTTATATCTTCCTCAGAGAGTTTGCCCCACTCCTCACTGCATTTAAAAATTTCAAACTTCTTTTTATCAAAAATTCTTTTCCATTGTGACATTGTTTTGTCACCCGGGCTGACCAGAGGAGTGTTGGATTCAACTTCTCCTCTTTTTGCACATGCTTTATAAACACCTTTATAGGTATATTTACCCTTTCGTTTGTTTCCATCAGGTCCTTGAGCAAATGCAACAGCAGTCATTGAGATTACAAACATAACTACCATGGCCATTCCAATTATTTTTTTAATCATCTTTACTTTCTCCTTTAATTAAATTTTAGAACCGCATTGTCAAAGATGCAGCAACATCCCATACTTCATCTGATATGGGAAACATTGCATCCAGTGAACTTACGTCTGAAATTTTCACAGGAGCTCCAAGAGGATTGCCGCTTCCTGTATATTCATATTTATAATATTTCGCACCCAGTTTCAAGAAAAAATTATCTGAAACAAGGGGTTGAATATAATAGGTCTCAAAAACACTACCCCTGGTTGCAAGTTTGCTTCCTGTGATTGAATCCTCAGCACCGGTAAAATTAAACCAGTATTCAGAACCCCAGTTATATTCAAAACCCCACTTTGCTTTTAAAGGCATGGGAAAGAGAACACCCGCATAGATACTATATCCATCATGAGATTCAAGATTCCCATTGGAGCTTAACAAGCCCTGACCCATAATTTCATAAAAGGGATTTTTGGATACTTGAGAAGGATCAGTATGACTCCATGAAAATGCAAGAAATACATCAATATCCTTTTCAACATATTCATAGAGATTTGATCTTAACAGTAGTGAAGCAGCATCCCAGTCACCAATTTCAGTGGTTGGCTGCATACGTGTAATAAAACCACCGTTATTAGGAGCAAAATGATAAGCTCCTGTTGCATCTTTAGATACAATAAAAGGCATCACAGTCAGACCGGTAAACCCATCTGTAATATCCCAGGCATGGGCATAATTTAAAACCGCACTGAATGAGTCATCATCGTATAACGTATTTATAATACCGAACATATGTACATCTTCAACATCAGCACCTGTATTGGCAAGGGAGTAGGAATTACCCCATCCTCCTTCAAATCCAAGACCATAACAAAATTTTACATCAAATCCCGGGATCCCGGTAACTTCTTCAAGACCAAAATTCAAGGAAGCTCCGTCAAACTGCCAGTTAATAATGGTAGAGAGAGGGGATCCAGCTTCAAGAGAATTTTTCTGATATTCCATTGGAGGACCGTCAGTTGATGGACGACGACCTACTGAAAAACTTACAGGAACTTCATACAGAGGTTTTGTATATAAAAAATATGCTCTTTCAAGGCGTATAGCATCACCATGGGGAATAGAACTTGTATTCCCGTCAAGGGTAACATCGCCAAGGCTGCCTGAATTAAATTTAACACCTGTGGAGTCTCCCCAGGTTTTATAGGCAGCAAGTCTTCCTGCAAAACTTAAACTGTTATTAACTTTAGCTTTCATGTTCAGGTTAAACTTGGTGGTTGGTAGAAACTCATTTTTTGCATCAAATTTTTCTGTTGGGGGAATCATACCAGACGCCACCATACCAGCCATTCCCTGTTGAATCTGAGATAATGTGGAGCCAGACATGCCCATAAAAGCATTTATAAATGACTGGGGCGCCACCTGCATATTATCATAATGGAGGCTGTGTGCTTCTGTTCTCAGTTCAATCCCGAGTGAAACCTTATCAGTTGATGTGTGAAGCTCAGCCTTATCCATTCGCCCACTAAGGTACTCAACTTCCTCTTTCTCCTCCTTGCTTACTTCTTCCATGGCTTCAATTTTTTTTTGAAGCATCTCCATGGTTTGTGACATCTTTTCAAGCTGATCCTTAAGCATTTGCACATCATCAGATGCAAATGCTGGCATGCTTAGAAAAAACAGACTGAACACAAACCAGACTAAAATTTTTTTCTTCATAATTCTCCTTTTTTCCTTTTCTTAAAACCCTCAACCGTTTTGTTGCACTAAAATTTAAACTACCTCTCAAGCAGTTCTGCATATAAAGCAACGAGCGTGCCAAGTGGTTGGCTTTGAATAAATATTTTCTAATTGATTGAATTTAAGGTTAAAAACGCAGAAACGGGAATAATGATAAAAACAGAGTAGAAAGGAACTGTTAACTCTCGATCGATTAATTATTAACAATAAAATAATTTTGATTAACACTTTAGACAAATATAGGATTAAAACACTTTGTTATTCAAATAAAAAACCGGCATCCTCCTGATTTGCTCAAAAGGATACCGGAATTTACTGTTAATACTTGTCTCTTACTCTTTTACAGTTTCCCCTTTTT
>JBDLIV010000134.1:0-5203 GCA_039714675.1 Thermodesulfobacteriota bacterium | reverse complement strand
ATAGGAGGACGAATAAAATCAAAAGATCCAATTCCCTGAGTACAGCACAGGAAATCTGCCAATGAAACAATTGAAGTCAATAACTTTTCTTCTTTTGTAAAATCTTGATGGTCAAATTGCTGATGATGATATTTTACAGCTATAACAAGTTTTTCAGACAATTTCCAACGCGAACAGAAATAAGCACCAATATCATCATGCCCGATACCTATTGTGTTACGCTCTTTTTCAATAACCAATTCATTGGAATTTGAGAGGTCCTGGATAAAATCTCCATATTTTTTTTTACCCTGGATATCAAGAAATATTTTACCAATATCGTGAAGAAGGCCAGCAATATAGGCTTCTTCAGGGACAGAGAACCCGGTCTCCTTGGCAAGTTCCACACTTAATACAGCAACTGCAAGACTATGGCGCCAGAAAAGAAGTCTATCAAATTGCGAGGTGCTGCCTTTTTTAAACATATTTTCAAAAATGGTCACCCCAATGGCTAACTTTTTAATTTCCTCCAAACCTAAAATCATCACAGCATCGGAAAGAGTGGATATCTTTCTTCTAAAGCCGTACATTGCCGAATTGACAATTTCCAGCACCTTTACGAAAATACCAGGATCAATTTCTACTATTTTTGAAATATCTTTAAGAGATGCAGTTTCATTCTTAGAGGCATCAAGCAGTTTCATGGCTGCCTGGGGAAAGCTTGGCAGCTTTTTTTGATCAAATCTCAGAACCCTCTTTATATCATTTTCTGATGGTAGATTAAATCGCTTTTTCATCATAAGTATTCTGCATAATTATTGGAAACTTTTTCATCCAAATGCTTGGATCTTAATCATAACAGATTCATTTCTGCACAATTTATTTTAACTTGTCTCCTTAGATTTATGACGATTTTATTCTTTTAATTTATATTGACTTTTATTTAATTGCAACCCGTTCACAAAAAAAGTGGATTTTATGACTCGTATCTCTTCGACAAGAGAGTGAATATGATTAATATCTGTCTCTGGGTTCATTATACAAATTCGTAAATATCTAACGTTGTTAAAGGAAGTACTTGTAATGTGAAAAGTCCCATCACGCAGTATCCTATCCCGAATTTTTATTTGTAAATCATCACTGCCGTCAATTCTGAAGCACAATATATTTAACTGGGGTTTAACAGGACAGGTAAATTCAGGCATAGATGAAATGTATTCATAGGCATCAAGGGTCGTTTGAGCCAGAGTATCAATATATGCTGCAAGTCCCTTTTCCCCTAATGCTCCGACAACCAGAAATAATTTCAGTCCTAAAGCTGCTTTGGTGCATTCCATGGTTCTGTTGATAAAATCAAATCCAGGCTGATCTTTTTCATAAAAGATATAAGATCCTGTCTGTTCAAATGCCTGGTCAATATAATTGTGATCACGAACAAGCAATGCAGTACAAAGGTTGGGTGTCTGGAGCATTTTATGGGCATCCCAGGTAATAGAGTGGGCTTTTTCAATTCCTTTTAAACGGTGTTTATGAATTTTAGACAATAAGGCGCTGGCCCCGTGGGCACCATCAACATGAAGCCAGATGTCGTGTTCCATACAAAATAAAGCAATCTCATCCAAGGGGTCGAAAACTCCAACTGCTGTAGAGCAGCTATTGGCAACAAGAGCCATCACACGTTTATTATCCTTCTTTACCTGCTGATATACGGTATTAATTTTATCCGGTATAATGGCCCCTTTGTCATCCACATCCAAAAGATAAATAGAATTCTGACCCATCCCCATGATCCCGGCAGCACGCTGCACAGAATAGTGACACCCGGCCGGTGCCAGTATTACCAGATCTTTTGGACTTCCCTCTTTCCAAGTTTCAGGCGCAATACGGCTGCGGGCAGCAATTAAGGCTGTAAGATTAGCATTGGAACCACCATGGGTTAATGCTCCACCGCCGAATTTATGATCTGAATTTAGTTTATCAAGCTCTATGGGGGAGGGAGTCCAGCCGACTTTCTTCAAAAGCCAGTTGACCATGAAATACTCAACACTTGCCGCAGAAGGACCCATTTCATATATTGACATACCATTATTGGTAAATCCATCAATCAATGACCCGAGAGCACCTGAATAATGTGGAACCGTAGCCTGGTGTGCAAGATAAGAGGGGTGGTGCAGCCTTGTGGTAAACGACAGATATTTTTTAGTAAACCTGGCTAAATTGTTTGATGTAAGATTACCCTCTTTAACAAAGGTTTCAAGTTTAAGTTCATCTATAATCTGCTTAAGGGGGGCCTGATAAATAACCGGTTTTGTCTGGGACAGAGAGTCTTGCCTGAAATTTTTTAATTCAGTAATGATTTTACTTGCGTCTGATTCAAAATTCAATTTTCTCTCCTGTAAAATAGCGATGTCGTCGACAGGCAGTTAATCTTCTTATTTTATACTATACATAGTGGTGCAAAACAAATATTTCTTTTAAAAAAATTGAGTAACTCTATATTTGCTACAGTGATTAGTGGAAGGAGGTTTGCCTTTAAGGGAGCATTTTGGATTTTGCTTACAAGCTCTTGACGACTGAAGCGTTAAGGCCACCAACTGTCTGACCGCAGGGAGTTTTGGTGGTTTGTGAAAGCAGTCTTAGAGCTTGTTGCAATATCCAACCAGCGACTGTAAGGCAAACCTCCTGGAACGGATTATAGAAAACACAAATTTCCAATTGAGTAAATCAAAATATTGAATTTTTCCATCATACCTGTTATTAAATAGCTTCAAATTTTAAGGAAATATAAGCAGATGCATTACGAAGGAATGATGATAAGGCCTCCAAGTGAGGCCAATAGTATTTTACTGCAGGTCACTCTGGGGTGTTCCCATAATAAATGTACTTTTTGCGGCACATTCAGGGACAAACGATTTGATATTAAAAAAGATGATGTCATTTTTGAAGATATAGAGTTTGCAAGACAATATTGCAAAAGGCAGAACCGCCTGTTTATCTGTGACGGGGATGCCATGATTGTTCCCCAAAAAAGGCTGGTAAAAATTTTAAAACAGATTAAAGATCGTCTTCCCTGGGTGGAAAGAGTCGGGCTCTATGCAAATACCAAGGGTATTGGCATGAAAAGCGATGAACAGCTGAAAGAGCTTAAAGAACTTGGTGTCAAGCTTGTTTATATGGGACTTGAATCAGGAGACGATCAGATTTTAAAAGAGATTCGCAAAGGTGCTGATTCTGCTAAAATGATCAAAATGGGAAACCGTGTAAAAAAAATAGGTATGCAACTGTCTGTCACTGTTCTTGTGGGGCTTGGAGGCAAAGAGAGATCTAAAAGCCATGCTTTGGAAACCGGAAGAGTCTTGTCTGCCATTGATCCAGATTTTGTAGGAGCTTTAAGCCTTATGCTGGTGCCGGGCACTGAACTCAATGATCAGTTCCAAAAAGGTGAATTCTCGCTTATCAGCCCGAAAGAGATGCTTGAGGAACTGAGTTTAATGATATCTTCCACAAATCTTTCCAACGGACTTTTCCATGCAAACCATGCCTCCAATTATCTTCCAATCAGGGCAAACCTGCCCCAGGAAAAAGAGAAAACACTTGAACTTATATCCCAGGCACTTCAGGGAAATGTTGAACTTAAACCAGAATTTATGAGAGCTTTATAATAAAAAATAATAATACAGGAGAAACAGACAATGAGCCAGACAGATATTGATCAATTGAGTGTTAACACAATCAGAACCCTCTGTATGGATGCGGTTCAAAAAGCAAATTCCGGGCATCCCGGTGCACCCATGGGCCTGGCACCTGCAGCATATGTTTTGTTCAAACACTTTTTAAAACATAATCCAAAAAATCCTGCATGGATTGACAGGGATCGCTTTGTCCTTTCCGGCGGTCATGTTTCTTCTCTGCTTTACAGCCTGCTTTATCTGTTTGGTTATGATCTTGAACTTAGTGATTTAAAAAATTTCAGGCAGTGGGGATCAAAAACCCCGGGACATCCTGAATATGGGGAGACTCCAGGCGTTGAAACTACAACAGGCCCATTAGGTCAGGGAATTGCCAATGCAGTGGGTATGGCCATTGCAGAACGTCATCTTGCTGCGACATTTAACATGGAAGAGCAACAGATAATCAATCATCATACCTATGTAGTGTGCGGAGATGGAGATTTAATGGAAGGAGTCGGTCTTGAGGCGATTTCCCTTGCAGGGCATTTGGGCTTGGGAAAACTGATCATGCTTTATGATGACAACTCTATTACAATTGAAGGAACTACAGATATAGCATTTACAGAAAATGTAAGGGCAAAATTTGAGAGTCAGGACTGGCACGTGGTCACAGTGCAGGATGGCAATGATCTTGAAGAGATAGAAAAAGCTATCCAGGCGGGAAAAGATGCTGTTGCAAGACCTACACTTGTACAGATAAAAACTCATATTGCCTATGGAAGTCCAAACAAACAAGACTCATCCGATGCCCATGGAGCACCCCTTGGAGTTGAAGAAATTAAGCTTGTTAAAAATTTTTATGGTGTACCAAAAGATAAGGATTTTTATGTGCCTGACGAAGTTTTTGAAAACTGCCAAAAAGCTCTACCATATGGAAAAGGATTTGAACAAAACTGGCAGGAAATCTTTGATGAATTTAAAACTCAATCTCCAAAGCAGGCTGAAAAATTTATTGATGCCATCAAAGAAATCTTGACTGAAAACTGGGATGCAAAAATTCCTGAATTCAAGCCTGAGGATGCGCCTGTTGCCACACGGGCTGCTTCGGGTCAGGTTTTAAATGCCATTGCAGAGAACCTGCCTGCATTAATGGGTGGTTCTGCTGATCTTGCTCCTTCAAATAAGACCTATCTTAATTGTTCAACAGAATTCCAGAAAAATTCCTATGATGGAAGAAATATCAGATTCGGGGTTCGGGAACATGCCATGGGAGCCATCATGTCAGGCATGTATCTTCATTCCGGTGTGCGCCCCTATGGAGGGACTTTTCTTGTTTTTGCCGACTATATGCGTTCTGCAATTCGTATGGCATCTTTAATGAAACTGCCTTTGATTTATGTCTTTACCCATGACAGTGTTGCTGTAGGCGAAGACGGTCCTACTCACCAGCCTGTTGAACATTTGGCATCCCTGCGTGCCATTCCGGGTCTTAATGTTGTACGACCGGCCGATGCCAATGAGACAGCCCTTGCATGGAAACAGGCCTTAAAAAC
>JBDLIV010000133.1:0-5216 GCA_039714675.1 Thermodesulfobacteriota bacterium | reverse complement strand
TTGATAAATCCTTTTCAATAGCAGCATTTAAAAAGGAATTGACCCACCAGAAGACATCTTCACGTTTAATAATCTCCCGAAGATTGCGCATGCGCTGATTTTTTTCTTCTACAGGCATATTAAATGCCCTGTGAATTGCTCTTGCCATTCTTTCAAGGTCATGGGGGTTTACCAAAATTGCATCCTGGTGAAACTGCTGAGCAGCCCCAGTAAATTCGCTCAGTATCAGCACGCCTTTTTCATCAATATTGCAGGCGCAATATTCCTTGGCAACAAGATTCATACCATCTTTTAACGGCGTAATAAACGCAATTTCGCATGCACGGTACAACGATATGAGCTCATTTCTGTCTAAACTTCGAAACATGTACTGAACAGGAAGCCAGTCATCTGTACCAAATACACCGTTAATCTCTCCCACAAGTTGTTCAATTTTATATTTGAGATCTGCATAGGCTGTTATTTTCCTGCGGCTTGGAACCACAAGCTGAATAAGATGCGCCTTTTTATGAAACTTTGGAAAATGAGTTAAAAACATTTGAAATGCCTTTAGCTTTTCAAGTATGCCCTTGGTGTAATCCAATCGGTCAACACCCAGTAAAATTTTAGTACCAGGGGCATTGTTTCGCATTTCCTTTGATCTTTTATAGACCACACTATCCCAGGCCTTTAAAAAAAAATCATTGTAATCAATACTGATGGGGAAAACCCCGATGCGTACCGTTCTCTTTCCTATTCTTAATTCACTTACAGTCTCATTACAGGCTGCTTTTACATCAATTTGTACGTCTTGAATTATTCTATTGACACATACAATAAAATTTCGTTTATTTTGAATTGTATGGAACCCAAGAAGATCGTATTCCAACATGGCAGAAAGGAGCTCAAAACGCCATGGACATCTCATAAAGGTATCAATAGGCGGAAAAGGAATATGCAAGAAAAATCCAATGGGGTTCCTATTGTGCCTTTTACGCAACTCTGCACCTACAAGTATTAATTGATAATCATGCACCCAGATAAAATCCAGGTTGTCTGCATTTTGATTAACTACTAATGCAAATTTTTTATTAACAGTCTGATAACTCTTCCAGTATTCAGGCAAAAAGATGCACTTATCAATAAAACCATGGCAAAGAGGCCATAAAATTGAATTGGAAAAACCTTCGTAAAAATTCTTTAATTCATACAGATTAAGCATAACCGGTTTAACAAGGTATCCGGAAACGGTTGATTGTATTGTTTGCAACATGTTGTCATCAATATCTGACTCCTGCACATTGCCGGGCCAGCCTATCCAGATGCCGCTTCTATTCTGTAATACCGGTGCCATTGCTGTTACCAGTCCCCCTACCCCTTGTTTCACCTTTACCTTGTCATTCTCAGTCTTTTTGAAAATGAGTGGGAGTCTGTTGGATACAATGATAATGTGATTTTTTTTTGTATTTTTTTTATCCATTTTTTTTCACGGCCCTTTCCAGGCTTTAAAAAAACAGCTTACATATCCACTACTGCTATCTTGCCCGAATATAATCTGATTATTTCATCTTTGATCATAATCATGATGGGTCTTGCCTTGCTGGTCAGGCTTTTAACTTTAACATTTTTTTGAGTGATTTCCAGATCAAGCCAGTGAGTCCTGTATCGAATGTGAAAACAGATGCGGTTTATGGACTTTGGGAGTAAAGGATTTAATATAAGTATATCACTTCTTATTTCCAGACCTGCATAACCCCGTTGGAGAATGTCAATACATCCTGACATGGCAGCAAGATGGATACCTTCCCGGGTGCTTCCGTCTTTATCATCAACCATATCAGTCTCAAGTGCCTGGCTGAAAAAATCCCAGGAGCGTTCTCTTGCCTGCCGTGCTTCAATCCAGGCGTGAATGACCAATGCCAGTGATGACCCGTTTGTAGTTCGCTTTAAATAATAGTTGATATTTTTATGGGTCAAATCCTTATTAAAGGAATAATTAAGACGTTTAAACATCTTTCTTAAAGTTTCAGCACTGAAAAGATATAAAAGCATTAAAACATCTGCCTGTTTACAGAGTTTATAATTATTGGCACTGTCCCCTTCCTTTTCAAGAATTCTGTCCAGGCGCTGGATATTTCCATATTTTTTTCTATAACCGTCCCAGTCAAATTCTTTTAAGTTTCCATATCCTTCAAATTGACTGAGTATTCCATTTCCATGGAATGCTAATTTCATCCTTCGACTCATTTTTTTAAATATTGAAAGTTCTCTATCTTCTATCTTGAGCTTTTTCCTTAAATGCTCCCAGTCCTGTTCAGGGATAACATGCTGCAGGTTAAGCGCCTGATTCATAACAAACATTACCATTAAATTAGTATAAACATTATTGTTAATGCCTGGTTTATCTGCTCCGGGGTAGGAATCATGATATTCATCAGGTCCCATTACACCTAAAATTTCATATCTGTCAAGTTCAGAGTTGTAGGTTGCAATGCTTGCCCAGAATCGGGCAATTTCTATTATTATTTCGCCTCCGTGACAGGATAAAAACTCTATATCCTGAGTAATTTGAAAATACTGCCAGATATTGTAAACAATGGCAGTATTTACATGGTGCTGTAAATGGGTGTTGTCTGAAATCCAGCGGCCTGATTCAGGGTTTAGATGCATCTGCTGGGTCTCTTCCCTTCCGCTGCTTCCACTCTGCCATGGATACATTGCACCTTTGCAGCCTGCCTTCCTGGCTGCCCGCCGTGCTTCTTCAAGACGTCGGTAACGGTACATGAGCAGGGTTCTTGTGATCTGGGGTGACCGGTAATTCAGAAACGGGAATATAATCATTTCATCCCAGAATATATGTCCTCTGTAGCCTTCGCCATGCCAGCCTCTGGCCGGCATACCAACATCAATATCTAAAGAATGCATAGAAGAGCTTTGTAATAAATGAAAAATATACAACCGAATAATTCTTTGTGTATATTGCTCAATATTAGTATTGTCCAGTTCCAGTGTAACATCAAATTTGCGCCATAAAAGCTCCCAGGCTGCAACATGAGATTCAAATAAACTATCAAAACTTTCAACATCATTTACAATAGTATTTTCCACCTCCAACAAGCATTCAGAAATACCTGTATCCCGGGATGTATAGATGCAGACCAGTTTCTCCACTGTAAGATCATCTTTTTTACTTACATTGACAACAAAATTTTTTGCAACATACCCACCTGGTTTGTCAGCCGGTAGAGATTTAACAGCAGCCAGGTTATTCTTAAGAAAGATATTGGTTCTTGCACCCATTGCAATATCTATACATGACTGGTTGGTACGCATTTTTAAAATCATACTTTTCTCGTCAATATGCCGGGATTCAACAAGATCAAAATGGTGCTTACTCAAAGCACGGTAACGCTCAACCCCCTGATTTGAGACCCTGCCGTCCAAAGCAGAACATATTTCTATGTCACCTTCCCAGTTCAAGGGTGTAATAATAGTCTTAAGAGCAGCCCTGTGCATCTGATCTCCATGGACAAATGAATGTTGACAAATTCGAGTCTCTCTGTTTTTTTTATCCCGAAAACGTATGGTGCGGTTAAGTATACCTTTTTTTATAATCAGAGATTGCCTGTAAAAAATAACCTTTACATCTTTCAGCTGAAACCAATCCTCTCCGGGGATACGGAAATTAAAACAAAGCCAGTTGGGAATATTTACCAGATCTTCATTTTCAACAATTCTACCTGCAATTTTTGTTTTAAGGCGATTATACCCTCCGGCAAGGTAGGTGCCTGGATAATGAACGTCATCAGCCTTTGCCTCCGGGGCTGCTCCCCTGGTGACAAAATAACCGTTTCCAAGGGCGCACATTGCTTCTCGCCGTCCTTCATCTTCAGGGTCAAATCCTATATATATTTGATCCCAGCCTCTTCCTTCCACGCCTGTCTCAACTTCACAAAGATCATTAACTACCAGATGAGCGCCTTTTTTTTTAAGCTCTTTTGCCTGATTCGAACGATTAACGCCTATAACCATTCCAAAACCGCCTTTTTTTCCGGCTTTTACACCGGAAAGTGCATCTTCCACTACCACACATCGGTTTACATCAGTATCCAGCCTTGCGGCAGCTTCCAAAAAAATATCAGGTTCCGGCTTACCTGTAAGATTAAGGTTCTCAGATACAACACCATCAACCTTTGCATCAAATAAAGTTTCAATAGCGGCAGACTTAAGAACCGGTTCACAGTTTTTACTTGAACTAACAATAGCTGTTTTAAATCCATTTTTTCTTAGTTGACGAATCAAATCAACAGTAGAATCATAAACCTTCACACCTTCTTTTTTCAATAAATCAGAAAAAAATTGATTTTTTCTATTACCCAGCCCGCATATGGTTTTTTTATCAGGAGTATCATGGACAGAACCATAGGGAAGATCAATGTCACGAGAGGCAAGAAAATCTTTAATTCCTTTATAGCGTGGTTTTCCATCAACATATTTTATATAGTCATTCTTAATGTCAAAATGCAGATAGTTACCGGTGGGGTTCTCGTTTCTCAAAAATTCGTCAAAAAGTTTTTTCCAGGCTTTTGCATGGGTCTTGGCTGTTTTTGTGACTACACCGTCCAGATCAAACAAGACAGCATCATAGAATTCAGGATTAATTATTTGTTTTATAGTTGCCATAAAAAAAACCTCGTAATAATATATATTAACGAAAAACAATAATATTTCCTTCTTTGATTTCAATATATCACATTTCCAATACTTTAGGTGCAATTAATAAAAGTATCTTTTTCAGACCACTTCCAGTTATTATTAAGCGCATGCCAATACAGCTGCTTGATGCCTCAAGAGGCCAATATTTAAAATAAAAATCTGAAATTTACAAAATTGTCGGACACAATATCCTGGGATTGCTTATACCGCTCCTCTCCTGTCGTAATACACGCTTTATCCTGGTTTTTCTTCCAGTAATGTTTGCATTTTTTAAAAAATATTGTATGGTAATGAAATTTTGAATTTTAAGTGTTTAAATTTTTATTTTGAAAGGAAGTTCTCATGCCAATAGCAGATAAAATGGTAAAAATGGTAGAATCTGCATCCATGATTCGAAAGATGTTTGAAGAGGGAATCAGGATGAAAGAAAAATATGGAGCTGACAATGTGTTTGATTTCTCCCTGGGGAATCCAGATGTTCCTCCACCTGCAGCCGTCAAGCAGACTCTTCTTGATCTTCT
>JBDLIV010000132.1:0-5265 GCA_039714675.1 Thermodesulfobacteriota bacterium | reverse complement strand
GAGACGTTTGGGCAGTGCTTTGGAATATAAAATGTCATCCTTAAACTCTTTTTCATTTACAAATGAACCTATAATAGCAGCAAGCAGGGCAGGGTCTTTTTGAGGCAAAAGATTTTTTCTGATACTTTGTGCAACAAGAAGGGGAGAGTCAATTCTCAGTTTCGACGCCCACAATCCATCCCGGGTAAGTTTCCCATCATCTGAAACAAAGTTTTCCTGGATTAAAAAATCCATGTGATCCAAAAAATCACTCCACAAAAATTCAAGTTCAGATCCAAATCTTTTTCTGGCTTTTTTTCCTCTTCCTTTTTTTGACATGATCAGGTGTGAGGCAAAAGATTTTTCAAGAAGCATTTTTATTTGATCAGGAGTGTGTGACAATAAGAGATTTAAAACCATGGAGAAATTGATGGTTATCTGACTTTCAATATCCAAAGCAGGAGAATTGATCAAGTTTGCAACATATTTAAGATCCATGAATTTACCGGGCAGCATGATGGCAAATCCTATCTTATCCATTCCTCTTCTTCCTGCCCTTCCTGTCATCTGCTGGAATTCACTGGGACTCAAAGAGATGAATTCCACTCCGTTAAACCGGTCGGAATTTAAGACAACCACTGACCGGGCAGGGAAATTGACTCCTGCTGCAACAGTGGATGTTGCAAACATGGCATGGAGCAAACCCTTTGACATAAGGGTTTCAACTACAACTTTCCATGCCGGAAGATGACCGCTGTGATGGGATGCACATCCGGTCTGTTCAAGATAGAGTCTCTGGCTATGGTTGGCAAGATGCGGATTCCCTGAAACAAGGGTTTCTATTTTGGTGATCAATCCTTTCTTTTTTTCAGGGTCTTTGGACAATAAGCTGGAATTACAGAGCTTAATTGCCTGGTCACACTCTTTTCTTGATTTTAAAAAAAAGATTGCAGGCAGTAAATTATATCTGTCAAATATTTCCAGGATATCAGCAAAAGGAGGAAGTTTGCCAAAAGGTGCCATCTTTGGCTTTCTTCCGGTTTTTTCAAATTTAAAAACTTTTTTATGAAGATCCTGTCTCTTTCCAGATACCTGTTTTTGCATTAAAGGGAAAAGTGTTCCTGAAGGGTGCATGAAAAGAGGAAATAGAGGCACAGGCCGATCGTGGTTTTCCACAACATGACATTTTTTACCCCTTATTGCTTCAAGCCATTTTGCAATTTGAAACGGGTTTCCAATGGTTGCAGAGAGTAAAAGCAGAGGAATCCTGATGGGCAGATAAATCATTATTTCTTCCCATACAACACCGCGTTGCTCATCTCCGAGAAAATGGGCTTCATCAAGGATAATCAGATCACAATTCAGATTCTCACCTGTATGCATGGCATCATATAGTTGATTCCTTAAAATTTCTGTAGTTCCTATTACAATTGAGGCATCAGGGTTTTCTTTTATATCACCGGTTAGAATCCCGACATTTTCCTTTTTAAAAAGTTCTACAAACTGAGCATGGATTGAATTGGTCAAGGCCTTCAGGGGTGTTGCATACCACACCCTGCCATTTTTTTGCATCACTTTTTTTGCAACCTCTTGAGCAATCCAGGTTTTTCCTGCACCTGTGGGAGCAGTAACAAGACAATCTGATTTTTCTATTGCTTTAATTGCCTGGAGTTGAAATGCGTCAGGCTTGAACCTGGCTTTTTCAGGCTTTCCGATTTTTTTAAATACCTGTTTTAAAGATTTGTCAGATCCAGGCTTCATCTTTTTTATACTGGATTTCTTTTCTGACTTATTATAAGGATTTTTCAAAGGATAAGTTCTTTTTTTCATGTGCAAGATTAATCACAAAAACTTGAATTATGCAAGAATTGAATAATAATCTGTACATTACTGAATATTGGGAAATTCAATTCATAAGATTTTGTATTTTTGATAAAGTAATTTTTTCTCCATAAAAAATAAAGTATTCTCATTGACACTCTATATATGATTTGTTATCAGAAAGTTATTGATTGAGCGCTTTAATGAATTGAAATTAATATAGTGCTGCTGAAAATCGACATTCAATATCTCATTTTGCATTTACCAATTACTAATCTTCTGAGCTAACACGATAATCTTTTTGTAGAGTTCTAACCACGAATAATTTGGTTGTCAACGGTCTTAAGTTAAGGGTTCTTGAAGATAATAAGAAAAGAGTCTTTCATTTAAAAATAAAAGATAAAAATCAAAAAGGGGGAGATATGACAACATATAAAAAAGATATTCAAGATCAACAGCACCTGACACGTCGCCAATTTATAAAATCAACTGCAGCTGGAGCCGCAGCCATGTATGTAGCACCTTCAATGGCACTGGGGGCAGATAGAGTTCAAAAAGATGCAAAGAGCCGCGTAGTTATAGTAAATCATAAACAAATGATCAATTCACATGGTCTAATAAATACCAAAAGTGCCAGACAAAGTGTGGATGAATCTCTCTTATTACTGACCCAAAAAAAAGATATTAAAGATGCCTGGCTTCAGATCTTCCCCAATTTAAAGTCACAGGACACCATTGGCTTGAAAATCAATTGTGCCAATCCCAAGTGTCCTACCCATCCTGAAATCGTATATGCCATTGCCGACAGCATGATTGGCTCATTGGATATTAATCCTAATAATATCATTATCTGGGATCGTTCCATATCTGAGCTGAAAAAGGCAGGGTATGTCATAAATCAATCAAAAAAAGGTATCAGGTGTTTGGGAAATATTGACAACTTTGATTTTAACCGGTTGATATACGGAACACCCCAGGATGAATCGGGTATAGGATATGATAAAAATAAGGTTATTGAAGTAGAAGAACACATAACAGCCAGTCTAAGTAAAATTTTAACCCGGATGTGTACCTATCTGATTAATGTGCCGGTACTCAAAGATCATTATATGTCAGGAATTACTTTAAGCCTTAAAAACCATTATGGTTCTATTGATATCCCTCATTTTTTTCATGACAATTATTGTGACCCCTTTATAGCTAAAATTAATGCAGCCCCCCAGATCAGGGATAAAACCAGATTAATTATCTGTGATGCTGCTTATGTGATATATAGGGGCGGCCCAAGTGGATTGCCCCAGGCGCAGTGTTCATCAATTCTTGCCTCTAGTGATCCTGTGGCTTTGGATTATACAGGCATGCAGATTATCAATAAATACCTGGAACAAAATAATAAAACACCAGTGACGGAAGCGATGGCTATTCATGTGAAAACTGCACAGAAAATGGGGCTTGGAACTTGCAATCCAGACAATATCCAGATAAAAAAATCTATTATAAGTTAGAAAGATTTGATCATGAAATGGTTAAAAATAGTATGTTTTATAATTTTCAGCTTTTTTATTGCTCTTCCTCTGTTTGCAGGTCAATCTAAGCTGGCCCAGCTTTTCCCTAAAGAAATAGAGGCACAGGGCTGGGTGCTGGAAGAAGAACCTTTGATTGCATATGACGAGAATTCTCTGTCCATGATTATCAATGGGGCTGCACCTCAGTATATCAAGCTTGGGACAAAAAGAGCCGCTTTTGTGAATTATGTTAAAAAAGGGATCTATATGATGCTGGAAATTTATGAAACAGGTTCCAGCAAAAATGCTGAAAGAATTTACAAGGAATTTGAACCTGTTAATTCAGAGGTCTTGAATGATCTGGGAGAACAAGCCAGGTTTACATCGGGACTGGGTGGAATCTATATGGCTGAATATTTTCAGGAGAGGTTTTATGTAAGAATCAGCATTATGCAGAAATCAGAAGAAGCTGAAAACGCTATTCTGGAGTGTGGCAGCAATATTTCAGATAAAATTACAAAAAACAGTAAGCCATAGAGGTTAAAATTCACATCTTTGCCAAAGAAGGAGAGTGTTAATGACAAAAAAAATAAGCCGTAGAGATTTTCTTAAATTACATGCCCAAAGCGGTTTGTTTCTGGCAGGTTCTGCCACCGGTATCTTTATGCCCAAGTTAGGCTTTTCCTTAACAACACCTGATATTGGTGTTGTAAAAGGTAAGGCTGTGGAGGCCACAAAAGCAGCCGTGGATTTGATCGGCGGTATTGAAAGTGTTGTTAAAAATGGTGACCGGGTACTGATAAAGCCAAATATGAGTTTTGCAAGATCACCAGAAGCAGCCTCCAACACCCACCCGGATGTTGTAAAAACCTTAGCAGCCATGTGCAAGGAGGCAGGAGCCTCTAAGATCATTATACTTGATCATACTCTAGCACCGGGAAAAATATGCTTTCAGATTTCAGGTATTGGTCCTGCATGTAAGGTAATTGATAAAAATATGGTCCATACCATTAATAACCCATCTTTTTACAAACAGATAAATATATCAGGGGCCAGAAGCCTTGCCCAAACAGATGTGGCAAAAGAATTTCTCAAATCAGATGTTCTGATTGCAGTACCGGTTGCCAAAAGCCATTCAGCCACAGGGGTCAGCCTCTCCATGAAAGGAATGATGGGATTGATTTATGACAGGGCAATTATGCACAGGATGGATCTTCATGAAACCATTGTAGATCTGGCAAGTTTTTTAAAAGCTGATTTAACCATCATAGACGGTTCAAGAGTCTTGAGCACTGGAGGCCCCGGAGGGCCGGGCAGGGTTTTAAAGAAAAATACCATAATTGCATCCAAAGATATGGTGGCTGCTGACGCCTTTGCTGTTGCAGCCTTTGAGTGGTACGGTAAAAAATTTAAACCCACCCAGGTAAAACATATAAGATTAGCCCATGAAAGGGGTCTTGGCCGTGCAGACATTGAAAACTTATTAGTAAAAACCATATCAATATGATTCGGTTTAGACGTTTAGTTCAAACCTTCTGCTTTGTTCTATTTCTGGTTTTGTTGACACTAGCCTCTATTTCAGGGATTTCAATGTCATCTCTGGATCTTTTTCTCCAAATGGATCCTGGTCTTGTAGTCATAACAGCCATAAGTGCCAGAATCATTTTGCTCTCTTTTATCCCGGCAGCTATTGTCCTGGTATCAGGGCCGATTTTTGGCAGAGTATTCTGCGGATATATCTGTCCCATGGGGACCACTCTGGATATGACAGATTCTTTTTTCAAATTTAAGAATAAATCCTATCTGTTTTCAAAAAATTTACTAAAAATAAAATATCTGGTGCTTGTCTTTTTATTGGGAACAGCATTGTTTGGAGTATCTTATATCTTTATTGCCTCTCCTTTGTCTTTAATAACACGGTTTTACGGTCTGGTCATTTTCCCTCTGATTTCGTTTTTAT
>JBDLIV010000131.1:0-5280 GCA_039714675.1 Thermodesulfobacteriota bacterium | reverse complement strand
ACTAAGAGATGAGATTGAATCCCGGGTCAAATCTCTGCTTTTATTATAGATTCTACTGTTCTTGTGTGCTTTTTAAGCATCATAAACCTTAGGTATTTTCCATCAATATTATTTATAAAAAAAAGCATTAAAAAAGTGTAAATAATTCTTGACACGTAAAAATTGAGAGTGTAAATTTTAACTTGTCTGATAAGTAGATGTCTGAAGTGATAAATAATTTTAAATGATCTCGTGGATTGGATGTAATTTATTGGAACCTATTAGAAATATAAGACTTTCGGAAAGCATTATTAAAGCAATTAAGGAGATGATCGCTGAAGAAGGCTTTGAACCCGGGGACAAATTTTATTCTGAAAATGAGTTAACAAAAAAATTACAAGTCAGCCGGGCATCTGTTCGGGAGGCAATCAGAATACTTGAAGTAACAGGACATGTAATAGTAAAGCAGGGAAAGGGTGCTTATATTACAGATACAAATGCCCAAAAATTGCAACCCTTTATTAACTGGCTCAAGACCAATGAACAGTCAATTACAGATATCTTTGAAGTAAGTTTAATTATAGATCCCAAAGCTGCTGCCCATGCAGCACAAAAAGCAGACAGCAATGATATCCGGGCAATGGAGGAAATCTGCACTCAGTTTGAATTTCATGCCAAAAGCAAACACACAGCAGATATTATAAAATGCGATCGTGATTTTCATAGATGTCTGGCAAAGGCAACCAAGAATTTAACTCTGTATGCTCTGATCAAATCCATGACCACAGCCTTTCCCGATGGCGGGATTTCAAGTCTTCATACTCCGGGAAGGGTAGAAAAGACAATTCATGAGCACAGAGCCATAATCAGAGCTATAAAAAATCGGGATGACGAGGGTGCAGAACAGGCAATGATACTCCATCTTAAAAATGCTTTTCATGAAATAATATCCCACATGAAGGTGCAATAGTGAGCAAATCAGTGAACCCAGGATTAAATTAAACATATATGAAACAAACAAATATTAAAAATGAATTGATTAAATTAACTCAGGATCTGGTTCAATTTAAAACAACTCAAGATCATCCTGATGAGACAAAAAAATGCATTCAATATATAAAAGATTATTTCATAGATGATGATCTGATTATTAAAGAGTTTAATAACAGTGGTAAAAGATCACTGTATATCTGCTTTACAGACAAAAAAAAATCAAAACTGCTGCTTAACGGACATATTGATGTAGTGCCAGGTGATGAAGAGCAATACACGCCTTATATTAAAAATAATAATATATATGGCAGAGGAGCTGCAGATATGAAGGCTGGTGTTGCAGGTTTTCTATTGTTGTTCAAAGAGTTGGCTAAACAGGACACAAAGCCTGATATTGCCCTGATGGTTGTATCAGATGAAGAGATAGGCGGATTTAATGGAACAAGATACCTTATTGAAGATAAAGGTTATTCAACAGATTTTGCCATAGCATCAGAGCCCGGGCATGGTTCAATGGATACCCTTAATATTACCATAGCAGAAAAAGGATTGTTATGGCTGAAAATTAAAACTAAAGGTGTATCCTGTCATGGGTCAAGGCCATGGTTAGGTGAGAATGCCATAGAGAAGCTTATGGATAAAACCAGGGAGATAAAAAAACTTTTTCCCGAAACAACCAAAGGTAATAGATGGAAAACAACAGTGAATATCGGCACTATTAAAGGAGGAGATATTACTAATAAAGTTGCAGGAAGTGCTGAATTAACGCTGGATATAAGATATACAGAAGAAACTTCTATACCTGAGATTCTAAAAAAAATTAAGACTATAGAGGAGATAGAAGTAGAGGTGTTAACCCAGGCTTCAATGCTGATCAATTCTGATGATGTTAATTTTATAAGCGATTTAAAAGATATAGCTGAACAGATATCAGGAAAAGAGGTAAAATTAACTAAAGAGCATGGGGCCTCAGACCTGCGTTTTACCTCTGCTAAAAACATTCCCTCTATTATATTTGGACCATATGGCAAAAATCACCATGGTAAGGAAGAGTTTGTCTCGATAATGAGTTTAGAATTGTATTATCAGGCATTAAAAGAGTTTGTAAAAAAATATTATAGCTGAACAACCAGTGCAATAGTTATTTGCTTTCATAGTAAAAATATTTTTAATAAGCGTTGACTTTCATCAGATATTTTTATTTGATGATTTAATTTATATAAGTATAACCCAAAAGGAGGAGCGACAATGCGAAAAAAAAGTTTATCATTATTTTTATTTATTCTGGTTTGTGGGGTGGCAATATCACTATTCCCCGGATCAGCATCATCTAAAACCCTTAAATGGGCTTTCCAGGGTGATGCCAACTCCCTGGACCCCCATTCCTTAAATGAATCCTTTCTTATCAGCTTTCTTGGGAATGCCTATGAAGGTCTTACCCGTAGAGGACCGGACCTTAAAATAGAACCCTGCCTGGCTGAAAGATGGGAAATAATGGAACCGACCCGCTGGCGTTTTTATCTGCGAAAAGGGGTAAAATTTCACAATGGCAATGATTTTAATGCCGATGATGTGGTATTTACGGTAGCAAGGACAAATACAGAAGGATCGAGCATGAAAACGCGGGTATCCACGGTCAAGGAGGTCATCAAGATTGATGATTATACCGTTGATTTTGTGACTACTGCGCCCAATCCCATACTGACTTCAGAATGGGACTCCTGGTATATGATGGACAAGGAGTGGTGTGAGAAAAATGATGCTGTTGAAGCTGCCAGTGTCAGTAAAGGCACTGAAAATTATGCCACCCGCCATGAAAATGGGACAGGTCCTTTCATCATAACGGAAAGGCAGACCGATGTTAAATCAGTCATGAAGCCTTATGATGGATGGTGGGACAAACCCAAACACAATCTTACAGAGGTTATTTTTACTCCCATCTCTTCTGACGCCACAAGGGTAGCTGCACTTTTATCCGGTGAAATCGACATGATGTACCCGGTACCGGTTCAGGATATCAAAAGAGTGAACAGCAACGCCGGCACTTCAGTTTTGTCGGGTCCTGAAACACGCACCATCTTTTTAGGACTTAACCAGTATGATGATGAACTGAAATGCGCGGGTGTTGATGGAAAGAATCCATTAAAAGATGTAAGGGTTCGCCAGGCGTTTTATCAGGCCATCAATATTGAAGCCATAAAGAAAAAAATAATGAGAGGCCTGAGTGATCCATCTGCCATAATGATTTCTCCCAAACAGTTCCAACCTCTGGGAAAAGAGTTTAAACGACTGCCTTATGACCCTGCTGCCTCTAAAAAACTGTTGGCTGAGGCTGGATACCCTGAAGGATTCGAGATATGCATGGACTGCCCTAACAACCGATATGTCAATGACGAACAGATCTGTCAGGCAGTGACCTCAATGCTGGCAAAGGTCGGGGTGACTGTAAATCTGAAGGCAACCCCCAAGGCGCAGTTCTTTAAAAAGATCATGGCATTTGATACGGACTTCTATCTCCTTGGATGGACACCTTCAAGTTATGACAGTTGGAACGTGCTTTTCAATTTGATAGGCACCTTTGATAAGGAATCTGGACGTGGGAAATTTAATTTTGGTAAATACTCAAATGCCAAAGTTGACAAACTTGCCGATCTTATTTTAAGTGAAACAGACTTAGATAAACGTAATCAGATGATCAAGGAAGCGTTCCAGATTTTGAACGATGAGGTTGGCTATATCCCTATGCATCAGCAGGCACTGGCCTGGGGTAAAAAGGATAATATAGAGCTGAGTCAAATGGCGAACAACCAGTTTGTGTTAAATCTGGTGACTGTAAAATAATAGATGATCGCATTTATTATCCGCAGACTGCTCCAGTCCATGCTGGTGATGTTTCTGGTGGCAATGGTGGCGTTCCTCATGTTTAATTATGTGGGGGACCCTGTCCACCAGATGGTTGGGATTGATACATCCCATGAAGACCGTGAAAAACTGCGTGTATCACTGGGATTGAATGATCCTGTCCCCATCCAGTTTTTCCGGTTTATCGGCAATGCCGCCAGATTTGAATTTGGCATCTCATATCAGCATAAACGTTCGGTTACAGGACTTTTTAAGGAGCGGCTGCCCGCCACGCTGGAACTCTCATTTGTGGCAGCATTCCTATCCCTGGTAATTGGGCTGCCCATGGGTGTTTATGCCGGCGTAAAACCGGATGGGTGGCTCAGCAAATTTTTCTTGAGTTTTTCTCTGATAGGTGTATCTTTACCAACGTTTCTCATTGGTATTCTGATGATATTTATCTTTGCTGTAATACTTGGCTGGCTGCCGTCATATGGCCGCGGAGAAGTTATAAACATAGGTATTTGGTGGTCTACAGGGCTGCCAACTGCCAGCGGCTTAAAAGCTCTGATTATGCCGGCTATAACCCTGGGACTATTTCAGCTTACCCTGATTATGCGCCTGGTTCGCTCGGAAATGTTAGAAGTTCTACGAACTGATTATATTAAATTTGCCTGGGCACGGGGGCTTACCAGTAGAGCAGTCTATTTTGGTCATGCCTTAAAGAATACACTGGTACCGGTTATTACCATTACCGGCCTCCAGCTGGGTTCCATCATAGCCTTTGCCATAATCACTGAAACAGTTTTTCAATGGCCTGGTATGGGACTTTTGTTTCTCCAGGCAATTCATAATGTGGATATTCCAATTATGGCAGCCTATCTAATGCTTGTGGCTTTCTTTTTTGTGGTAATAAATCTGATAGTTGATATTTTATATTTTGTGGTTGATCCGCGTTTACGAGTTGATCTTGGTAAGGCAAATGGTCATGAATAAATCAATAGCAAATACTACTGGGACAGTAAAAATAAATCCGATCGTAGATGCTTTAAAGCGTTTTTTTGGCAGTGATCTTTTCTACTCTTACAGCCGGTCATGGGTGACGATTATAGCTTCTATTATCACACTGCTGATCTTTATATGTTCTATTGGAGCTCCCTTAATTGCCCCCCAGAATCCATTTGATATGGGCAGTCTTGACTTGATGGATTCCCATA
This sequence comes from Thermodesulfobacteriota bacterium, assembly GCA_039714675.1. Classification (GTDB taxonomy): domain Bacteria; phylum Desulfobacterota; class Desulfobacteria; order Desulfobacterales; family Desulfobacteraceae; genus Desulfobacula. The sequence goes on along the minus strand of JBDLIV010000131.1, from coordinate 250 downwards.
TTCCTCCGGCCTGGGATGAGGAGGGAGATAAGCGCTTTTTTCTGGGCACTGACGATCAGGGACGGGATCTTTTTTCTGCTATTTTGTATGGATCACGTATTTCACTGCTGGTTGGATTTTCCAGTGTAATATTTGCCTTGATTCTTGGAGTGGGACTTGGCCTTCTATCCGGCTATATTGGTGGAACCCTGGATGCTGTTATCATGCGGATTGCTGAAGTCCAGATAAGTTTTCCTGCTATCCTGATAGC
>JBDLIV010000130.1:0-5282 GCA_039714675.1 Thermodesulfobacteriota bacterium | reverse complement strand
CTTTCCTATTGGTGCTGGTGCATTTTTCGCGTCAAAATCATCCCCTGTATCATCTTCATACATACCCATTTGACCTCCTTAATATTCTTAAATAAGAGTTTCTCCTAATGATTTTTTGCTTTATATATTGAAAAAGAGTGTTTATATTCAGTTATACTAATAAATTGACAGAGTGTCCGGACTGGAATGGACAAGGACGGGGAAAATTATGGCTGAACTTAACCTGGATATTATAGTGGTTTCTGCTATTCTGATAGCAGTGTTAACCCTGCTTATAACTGAAAAAATAGCGGTTGATAAGACTGCCATTGGCATTATGGTTGCCCTGGCAGTTACGGGTATCCTCAGTCCTGCTGAAACTATTTCAGGTTTTGCCAACCCGGCAGTGATAACTGTGGGGGCAATGTTTCTTTTAAGTCATGGCCTGATTCGGGCAGGAGCGGTTGGGTTTATCAGCGAGCGTATTCTCTATTTTACAAAAGGTAACAAAACCCGTGCTATAATTCTTATCCTTTTAGCTGTGGCCCTGGCCTCCGCGTTTATCAACAACACCCCGGTCGTTGTTTTATTTATCCCCATTGTTATGGGGTTAAGCTGCGAGTGCGATTTCTCACCGTCCAAACTTCTGATCCCACTATCCTATGTATCGATCCTTGCCGGCACTTGTACCCTGATCGGTACCTCCACAAACATCATTGTCAGTGACCTCTCAACACAATTTGGCTTTGATCCTCTTTCCATGTTTGAACTCAGCCAGATCGGCATTCCCATAGCAATTATCGGGACTGCTTTTTTATTTTTTATCTCTCCCAGAATATTACCCGGCCGGACAGCACCGGTCTGTGAAGTGGATGAATCCAAATCAAACCGATATATTGCCGAACTCATTGTCTCCCGGAACAGCCCCTTGATTGGTGAAGAACACATCATTGAACATGCACAGGAGCAACTGGGCCTGAGTGTCATTGAAGTGTTTCGGAATGGGAAAATTTTTGATCCTGTCCGAATTCCGATTACCATCAAACAAGAGGATATCCTTCTCGTTAAGGGCTCTGCAGAAGATATTGTTTCATGCCTGAAAAAACAGATAATGGAACTGGCACATGGAGAGGAAAACATGGCCTTCGGCCGCGGCCTCAAGGACGACTTGATTATTGAATTGATCGTACCACCCATGTCGGGATTATTGCGGAAAAAACTATTGTCCACCAAACTTCAAAATGATCCGGCAATTAAGATTATCGCTATCCGGACCCGCCACCACCATTATTCATATCGAAAGATAAAAACAGTAAAACTTAAAATAGGTGACACCATACTGGTGCGCTGTCCCAGGGAAAAGCTTTCCAAAATACGAAATTCCAATGAATTTATTGTCATTGAAGATATCCACCATTCAATGATCGATAAAGAAAAAGCCCGAATGGCAGCCTTTATCTTTGTTGGCGTAGTCCTCTGCGCATCAACCGGCCTTGCAGATATCCTTGTCTGCTCTCTGACGGGTGTATTCTTAATGACACTCACCAATTGCTTCAGCTTGAAAGATTCCTATCGCTCCCTGGAACCCGAAGTGCTGCTGCTGATTGTCGGCACGATTGCCCTGGGGGTTGCCATGCAGAAAACTGGTGCAACAAAGCTTTATGCCGATGCATTTTTGAGCATGTTCGATGGCAAAAGCCCCAATACCGTTCTTCTCGGAGTGATTCTTCTTTCCAGTCTCTGTACCCATATACTGAGCAATAATGCCACGGCCGTTCTTTTACTGCCCATTGCCGTGACGACCGCAGCATCCCTTGGTGTCGATGCCAGGCCCTTTATAATTGGTATTTGCTTTGGCGCCAGTGCCTGTTTTGCTACCCCCATAGGGTATCAAACCAATTTGCTTGTGTATGGTCCCGGGCGGTACCGATTTTCAGATTATATAAAACTTGGACTGCCGCTGAATATAATTGTGATTGTCCTTTCTGCTCTGTTGATACCTGTTGTCTGGCCTTTTTGAGATATAATATAAAACCATTGAACAGTCACCTATTTGACAAAAAATACTGATTATACCTCCAGTCAAGAAATACCTTTCGCAAAAAGGTTATTCCCAGAAACGTCAGGATAACACTGGCAAGGATATCAACTCCGGCCACAAGGCTTAGCAGGCAGAATATTGCGATGCCAATGGCCAGACTGGTCATGTTTACCGCCTTCAGGAATCCTGCGCCCAGTTCTCTGTACCGATCAGGAGAAGTTATGGACTCTTCCTTATCCTGAACAGCCCGTGTCTGGCTCTTATCCGGTAGCATGTGTACGGCCAGGAAACTTAACAGGTAGGTCAGGGAGCCAATAAATATCAAAAGGGCAATGGACATGTTATCCGAACTGCTTGCCGGGATATTAAACAGGCTGCTTTGAAACGTCCTTAAAATCTCAAAGCTCATGCCGTTTTCATACAACCATGCACCGCTGGCATAGGAGAATGAATAGGCCAGGTTAGCAACCGACATGAACCCGGCAAAGAGCGATCCTGCTGCAGCAACCGGAATAACCGCGCCCACCAGGCTGAATGTAGACATTCGTATCAGCGATATGAGAATACCGGACAAAAAATTATACGCTGCGAAATACATCCATCGGACAGTTTCAAGATCATATCCTGGAAGCAGGGTTGAGATGGTATGGGTGATACTTGAAAACCAGGGTTCCACCATCAGATACTGGGTAAGGTTTACACAGATACTCAACAGGATGAAAACTTTAAATAATCTGCGAAATCCAAATCTATCCTGCCATTTGATTCCAAACCATGCAAAGACCAGCACACCGATAAAATATCCGAAATAGGCCACACTATCTGCATATCCAATCTGGGTCTGGGTAAATTTGATTTGAGTGATCAGATAGTTTGTCCAGAGTGCGCCCATGGCCGGCTGAAAATGAAATAAGAAATAAAACAGGATAATCCAGAGCACAGGGCCGGTATTCAACCCTTTCCAGAAATTTGCAACAGATTCTCTTAATGGGATTGAGGCAGCCGTATCCTTTGGCAATTGGAGTACCACCAGCAAAACTATTGCTGGTACGATAGCCAATGATATTAACAAGACATCTATTTTAACATTATCCGCAATCCAGCCGCCTGAAAATGCTGCAATAATACTGGTGCCATATATAGCTGCCCAGCATATGGCCTGGTTGATTCCGACAGTCGCAGCCTTTGATTTCCCCCGGGTCTTTGACTCTTCAGTCCCGGCAATAACAGTGGCCCTGTCCACGGCCACATCTGTGCCGGCAAACAGGACTGACAGGGCAAACATCATCCAGAAAAAAACCAGGGCAGAAGTATCCACAAATGGAACCAGAAGATACAGACCGGCACCGGAAAGCAACAGAAAAATTAAGACTATTCTTGTTTTCCCGTAGGCATCCATGAAAAAACCGATAATGGGCTTAAAGCTCCATGCCAAGTAGGATTTTGAGAAAAAAACCTGGGTAGCCGCCTCGGTCATTCCGTAGGTTAAATGGAAGTGTCTGAAAAACGAATGATAGGTAATTCCCTGAAAAGGGTTTGCCAGCCCCTGGAGAACATATTCCATAGCAAACAACACCTTTATCGGATTCAACCCCATAATGGTTTTCTTGTCCATCCCTGTCCCTGCTTTTTCTGTTTTTCCCCTTTTAACAAATTAATCCCAGTGCTGACCGGCGGAGTCAGCACCGGAATTCATGGCGGCGAAGCCGCCATGAACAAGTAATTATACAGATCCGTATATCTTGCAGATATCAAAATATGCTTAACCTTTTATTTTGCATATCCTGTGATTTTGAGAATTTAATAAATTTATCTTAAATGATATAGAATGGGGAAATACTTTTTGTCAAGCTGGATTATGCTTGAATAAATTTCATTTGTTTTGTCTTCATTTGTTTTATATGCTGGTTTTCATAAACCAGTATAAAGGGGGAGAAGATATGTTTATTCAAAGTATTATAGGTCTGGCTGTTTTTATATTGGCTGCGGCAGCTATTAGTGAAAATCGTAAAAAGATCTCATTTCCACTGGTTTTGACTGCATTGGGTCTTCAACTGATTATTGGATTTGTTTTTTTAAAATCGCAAATGATCCGGCAGGTTTTTCTATATCTGAATAAACTTGTTCTTGCCGTAGAGTCAGCAACCGGAGATGGCACTTCCATGGTATTTTCATATCTTGGAGGAGGACCTTTGCCATTTAAAGAACCCTATCCGGGCGCAGCCTTTATTTTAGCTTTTAGGGCACTGCCTATTATACTTGTGATAAGTGCTTTGTCAGCACTCCTGTTTTACTGGGGAATAATACCTGTCATTGTTCGGTTTTTCAGTTATATGCTGCAAAAGACATTGAAAACAGGTGGTGTTGAAGGGATAGGAGTTTCAGCAAATATTTTTGTGGGCATGGTGGAATCTCCTCTGTTTATCAAGCCATATTTGAATTCCATTACAAGAAGTGAACTCTTTACCATTATGACCTGTGGCATGGCAACCATTGCAGGAACTGTTATGGTTCTCTACTCTTCAATTCTCAGTGCTTCTATTCCCGGCATTCTCGGGCATATTTTAACTGCCTCCATTATCAGTGCGCCTGCAGCTATTTTAATATCAAAAGTCATGATACCGGAAACAGAACCTGTAACAGGTGGTTCAATTAAGACAGACATAGATTACAAAAGTTCCATGGATGCGGTAACAAAAGGAACGGTTCAGGGGGTTGAGCTTTTAATTAATATTGTTGCCATGATTATTGTTCTTGTCTCTCTTGTAAGTCTGGTAAATATGATTCTCGGGTTATTCCCCGCTATATTGGGTGAGACTTTAACCCTCCAAAGAATTTTAGGGTGGATCATGGCTCCTGTATCATGGCTCATGGGAATTCCCTGGGCAGAATCCATTACTACCGGTTCGCTCATGGGAACAAAAACAATTATAAATGAATTTATTGCATTTTTAGACCTTGCCAACCTTCCGGACACAGCTTTGTCTGAACGAAGCCGGGTTATTATCTCCTATGCCATGTGCGGTTTTGCAAATCCAGGAAGTTTAGGAATTATGATTGGTGGTATGGGTGCAATGGCTCCCAAAAGAAGAGATGAAATCATCTCTCTCGGGTTGCGTGCCATCATAGCAGGAACCATTGCCACATGTATGACTGGTGCGGTTGCAGGTCTGTTTTTGTAATTTAAATCCCGAGAAAAGCTTCCTTTACCTTCTCATCTGCCATAAGTTCAGTGCCTGTGCCTTCCAGAACAATACGCCCG
>JBDLIV010000129.1:0-5306 GCA_039714675.1 Thermodesulfobacteriota bacterium | reverse complement strand
ATTGATTCTGAAGATGATACCCCGAAATTTACTCCTGAAGATACTTCTGAACATGAAAATTAGGGCTGATAATGAAAGATGCCATTAAAAAAATTGTGGTTGGTGCTGCTGAACAGGCATTTAAGAGTGGGATGCTGCCAAGTGATCAAATCCCGGATATTCAAATTGAAGAGACAAAACATCAAACACATGGAGATTATTCCACAAATTTTGCAATGGTCAGTGCTTCCATTCAAAAAATGTCACCCCGGAAGATAGCTCAAAGCCTTGTAAAGGAAATTGAAGCAGATAAAAAAGGTGAGAACAGAAATCTGGTGGAAAAGGTTGAAATAGCAGGTCCAGGATTTATTAATTTTTTTCTTTCCAATAAAGCATGGCATCCAGTGGTTGACCATATCCTTGATCAGGATAAATTATATGGCTCTTCCAATATCGGGAACAGTGAAAAAGTGCAGGTGGAATTTGTCAGTGCCAATCCAACCGGACCTTTGCACGTCGGGCATGGAAGGGGAGCAGCTGTTGGTGATTCTGTGGGTAATATTCTTAAGTTTGCAGGATTTGATGTCCAAAAAGAGTATTATATCAATGACTCAGGTCGTCAGATAAAAACTCTTGGGACCTCTGTGTGGTTAAGGCTTTTGCAAAAGAGAGGAGACCAGATTGATTTTCCCGAGGATTGCTATAAAGGCGATTATATAAAAGAACTTGCCGATAAAATTTTTGAAAAATATGGTGATGAGCTCATTCAAAAAGATGAAAAAGATGCCATAGCAGTTTGTGCAAGATTTGCAGCAAAGAGAATTCTCCAGGGAATTAAAGATGATCTGTCAAATTTTGGCATTACATTTGATAAATGGTTCAGTGAGCAGAGTTTGTATGACTCCAAAAGAGTTGAAAAAGCCATTGATAAGTTTAAATCAAAAGATCTGATTTATGAAGAAGATGGTGCGCTGTGGTTCAGGACCATGGACTTTGGTGATGAAAAAAACAGGGTGGTTGTAAGAAACAATGGACTGACAACCTATTTTGCTTCTGATATTGCATACCATATGGAAAAATATGAGCGTGGCTTTGAGAAGGTCATTGATGTCTGGGGGGCAGATCATCATGGTTATATTAAAAGGATTGATGCTTCTGTTGCAGCTTCTGGTAAAAAAAGTGAACAATTTGAAGTAATACTTGTTCAGTTGGTTAATCTTCTAAGAGGTGGCAAGCCTTTTCAGATGTCCACAAGAGCAGGCCAGTTTGTCACGCTAAAGGATATTGTTGATGAAGTGGGCAAAGATGCTGCAAGATTTCTTTTTTTAAGCCGCAGTTACGATTCAGGACTTGATTTTGATCTTGAACTTGCCAAACAAAAAAATTCTGAAAATCCTGTATATTATGTCCAATATGTCCATGCAAGAATTACAGGTATTCTTTTAAAGGCAAAGCAGGAAAATATTATCCGTGATATTGATTTTAACAGGGGCAAACACCTGGATCTTTTAAATGAACAAGCAGAAATCAAGCTTATCAAGATATTAAATGCCTTTAGGGAAAATGTGGAAAAAAGTGCTGTTACCCTGCATCCCCATATCATTTTTACATACCTTATGAATCTTGCTTCAGCATTCCATGGCTATTATAACAAACACAAGGTGCTTGGTGAAGATATAAAAATAGTTAAAGCTCGATTAAGCCTTGTTCTTGCAGTAAAAAAAGTTATCAGGAATGGATTGACACTTCTCGGGGTCACAGCACCCGAAAGAATGTAATTAATGTTTGAACGAAAACTCACCCATCTGCTTTGTTGCTTCAAACTTTTGCAATCCTCATGTACTACAGTACACTCCGGTTGCAAAAGTCCTTGCGCCTCACATATGGGCAAGTTTGTGAGCACAAGGCTCCTCTGCGAGCCATCCAAACATGGGTTTTGGTTAGACAATAATTTGGAAAACTGATGAGATTTTTTAAAGGGCTTTTAAAATATTCTATGTATATATTTATTGCTGCATGGATGTTTTTTCTCGGCATCATAGTCGGGCGGGGCAATTCCCCTGTGACTTTTGATACTCAAAAATTTCAAAAAAGACTTGAAGTTATAGCCCGTGATTTTGGAGCCCAAAAAAAAGTCCCTGATAAAATTGATCTCAAATTTTATGATGTTCTTGACAGACCAGAGCTTGAAGAGGATACTGCCCACAATAAAAGTAAGGCAAAAGGGAACATTGTGGAAATTCTTCCCAAAAAAGAAGTTGTTACAGAATCAATCCTTATGAAAACAAGCAAAAAAAAAGAGACCTTTAAAAGAGGGACAATCAAGGTCCCGGAAAAAAAGAGACCGGAAGTTAAGAAAAGCTCTGGAAATGAAGATAAAACAAAGATTAAACCCCAAAAGATTTCACCCCAAAAGATTACACAAGGTAGCTACACTGTCCAGATTGCTGCTTATAAAGATTTTAAAGATGCTGTTACCCATATGGCAATTTTGGGAAAAAAGGGGATTTCTTCCTACAGGGTTAAAGGGTACAAAAACGGTGTGACCTGGTATAGAGTACGATCAGGTTCTTTTGCGAATTTTGATGAAGCAACTGAATTTAAGAAAGAGTTAGATAAAATTAAAATCAATTCAATGGTTATTAAAAAGGATGATAATGAAGATATCAAGGGATGAAGTTGAAAACATAGCTAACCTTGCCAGATTAAAGATAGATGATCTGCAAAAAGAAAAAATGGCAGAGCAGCTGAGCAGTATACTTCAATATATTGATAAGCTTAAAGATATTGATGTTAAAGGTGTTAAACCCTCTTCAGGTGCGGCTTTTATGAATAATGTACTGCGGGAAGACAGATTGCAGGAATCACCTGGACCCGATGTAACCCTTGCCAATGCACCTGAGAGTGAGGAAGATTTTTATATTGTTCCCCGTATTGTAAAATAGTCAGTAATGAAGAGTTAATAAAGAAAAGCCCTTTTTTTTAAACAACTTTAATAAGGATAATATGCATGGAATTGCATGAACTTAATATATCAAGTGCGGCACAATTGCTTTTAGATAGAGAAATTACATCTTTCGACCTGACTCAAGCCCTGCTTCAGCGTATTGAAGAATTTGATGAAAAAATAGGTGCCTTTATCACAATTGATAAAACTAAAGCCCTTGAAGAGGCCCAAAAAGCAGATCAGGATATTGTCAATAACAAGATATCAGCTCTGACAGGGATCCCCATTGCCTTGAAAGATCTTTTGTGCACAAATGGCATCAAAACAACATGCGGCTCAAAAATTCTTGATAATTTTATACCCCGGTATGATGGAACTGTTGTTTCAAAATTAAAGGAAAATGGTGCTGTTATTATTGGCAAAACCAATCTTGATGAGTTTGCCATGGGATCTTCAACAGAGAATTCTTCCTATCAGATTACAAGAAATCCATGGAACAAAGATCATGTACCCGGCGGTTCAAGCGGCGGTTCTGCTGCTGCCGTTACAGCAGGGTTCTGCTGTGCAGCACTTGGAACTGATACCGGAGGTTCCATAAGGCAGCCTGCTTCCCACTGTTCGGTTGTAGGTCTTAAACCAACATATGGCAGGGTGTCACGGTTTGGTCTTGTTTCCTACGGATCATCCCTTGATCAGATAGGGCCGATTACAAAAGATGTCAAAGATGCAGCACTGATGATGAATATTATAAGCGGCAATGATAAAATGGATTCAACCAGTGCAAAAATTGATGTGCCGGATTTTTCCAGGGCCTTTGATCAATTTGATAAAGACTCATTAAAAGGGATGACAGCTGGAATTCCAAAGGAGTATCTATCTGTGGAAGGGATAGATCCTGATGTTGAAAAAGTTTTTAATGAAGCAAAAAAGAATCTTGAAAGCCTTGGTGTTACAATCAGAGAGATTTCTCTGCCCCATACTGATTATGTTGTGGCAGCCTATTATATCATTGCCCCATGTGAAGCAAGTTCCAACCTTGCAAGATTTGACGGGGTAAAATACGGATTCAGGGACAGATCCACTGATGATCTTATTGAAATGTATAAAAAAACCAAGTCTAAAGGATTTGGTCCTGAAGTTCAAAGAAGAATTATGATAGGAACCTTTGCCCTATCTGCAGGATATTATGATGCCTATTATGGAAGGGCATCCCAGGTTCGCACACTGATTATGGAAGACTTTTCCAAAGCTTTTGAAACCTGTGATTTCATCCTCTCTCCTGTGGCTCCCACCCCTGCATTTAAAATCGGTGCAAATATTGATGACCCCTTAACCATGTATTTAACAGATATTTTCACCCTCTCTGCCAATATGGCTGGTATTCCAGGAATTTCAGTTCCTGCAGGCTATTCTGCCAGCGGACTTCCCATTGGAATCCAGATGATGGCTGCCAGGTTTGATGAGATGACTCTTTTACGGGCAGGGTATGGATTTGAAAAAACAATTTCATTAGATGTGAGATGTGAGATATGATTAGTGAGATTAATGGATATCCATATAAGCGGTTGAAAGTTTGAGAAAAATATAAATATATAAGGAGCTTAATATGCAGCCTCAAGGAGAAAAGTTAAGAAATGCTGTACAATTTATATCGGAAAAGAGGCAGGAAAATCCTGATATCAACCTGAACAAACTTGTGGATGATGCAAGCCTTCAATTTGATTTAAGCCCCAAAGATTGTGAATTTCTGCTAAGGTTTGTGAGAGATGACAACGGTCAAGATACTGCCTGAAATTCTCTCCAACCAGATTGCTGCAGGAGAAGTGGTGCAGCGCCCCTCTTCTGTTGTAAAAGAGCTTGTTGAAAATTCTATTGATGCAGGCTCCAAAAGTATTACCATTGAAATTCTAAAAGGCGGCAAATCATTAATACGAGTCTCTGATGATGGGTGCGGGCTTGCAAGGGATGATGCCCTGCTTTCCATTGAGAGGTATGCAACAAGCAAGATATTTAAAAAAGAGGATCTCTTTTCCATCTCCACCATGGGCTTTCGCGGCGAAGCCCTGCCTTCCATTGCATCAATATCCAAATTCTGCCTTGTAACAAGAACAAAAGATTCTGATATTGGAACCAGAATAGAGATAGTGGGCGGTAAAATACGAGATGTCTCTGATACAGGGGCTCCGGTTGGAACAATGGTGGAAGTTAAAAATCTTTTTTTCAACACCCCTGCAAGAAAGAAATTTTTAAAAACAGATAACACAGAGACAAGCCATATCATTGATGCCGTATCAGGGATGGCTCTGGGAAACCCGGGCATTCAAATCAGACTCTTTTTAAACAACAGACTGCATAAAAGTTTTTCATCATCTGATGATCT
>JBDLIV010000128.1:0-5308 GCA_039714675.1 Thermodesulfobacteriota bacterium | reverse complement strand
AAAGAAATTAATATCCCTGCAAGAAAGAAACCTGCATTTAAAGCTGGCAAGCAGTTAAAAGAATTGGTTAATAAATAACAGGAAATAATAAAGGATTCCATTACCATTAGCATGAATGATTAGGGCTTTTCCAAATATAGCCTTTGAGTTGAGTTTTTTTAAAAGTCATAATGTGAATCGTACAAAATACAGCAGCATAATTGGGAACTATAAAATTATACAAAAGATCAATTATGGAATTAGAAAAACTTGATAATGATCGGCTTAAAAAAAACTGCTTAGGAAATGTGTCCATTTTTACTTGACCACATCACAGCTATCCTTGATTTACGCTTACCATTACTAAGTTTCACCACCACCCTGTATTTACGGTTATTCTGTGTAAACCTGTAGTTGCATTTCTTGCATTCTTTAGTTCCAATCTTAGCGCCAGACTTGCATTTTGGACAGTGTAAAGTGATTGTCATTTGATACCCCTTTCTTGGTTTGGGTATCTTGAAAGGTGTGTAAATAGTGTGTAAATCAGACTGGATTTTAATGGTTTCAGAGCATTTATTAAGGCCATAAAATACAAAAGGGTTACACCGAAGAAGTGCAACCCTGTAAGTATTCCAAGTGGCGTCCCCAAGGGGATTCGAACCCCTGTCGCCGGCGTGAAAGGCCGGTGTCCTGGACCAGGCTAGACGATGGGGACGCAGTGTCCTTTTATTTAATGGTGGGCCGTGCTGGGCTCGAACCAGCGACTCTCTGCTTAAAAGGCAGATACTCTGCCAACTGAGTTAACGGCCCTTTATTAAATAAAGCCGGAACCAATAAAAAAACACAAAATATTTATATGATTTAAAAGAATTTGTCAATAAGTTTTTAATACTTTTGTTTTTTTAATCAGGTGCCTCCCTAAAATCCTTTAGTCTAATTTTTTCCATTGCAACAAACTTTTTTTTAAGATCAACAACCAATAGAACTTCGCCTTTTGGAATTGATAATTTTTGGGCAATGGAATCTACATCAAAATTTTTATTATACAGATCAATTATCTGGTTTTGCTGATCAAAAACCATAGAGGCTGAAGATGAATGAAACTTTGATCGATTCTGCTTGTCTTCCATTTTTTTTTTCAGCGCATCTGCCCGGGACAAAAGGAGATTGATACTTATAATCCGGGAGTCCAAAGCATCATTTAATTCTTTTATTAATCTCTTTTTCTCTTTTATCTGTTCATCAAAGGTTAAAGCAACCTTTTTTGATTCTTTAATGAGAGGTTCAAGGATTTCGATGATATTCACAGCAGATCCGGATGCATGTCTGAAATCTTCCTGATTATCATCACTATCCCCATGAATCAGATCATCAAAATTGATACGATTTACTTTTTTAACCAATAAAAATAAAAAAATTATAAAAATAAAATTAATAATAAAAAGGATTGAAATCCAAAACTCCATTGAGAATATTTCTATCATTCCGTTATATCTAGCAGCCTTTCTAACTTGCTCTAAAAGATTGAAAACTAATCCGATCAATATAGTTCCCGGGTAATACTTTTTTCAAAGTTGTTTCAACTTTCCATATGATATCTGCTTCTGTAATCTGATCGTTTTCTCCAGAAGCAAGGCTTTTTTTTATGGAATCGTAAATTAGATCCCGATAAAATGATAGATTATTCTGAATTTCATGATACGCTCTTTGATCAGAATAATCAATGGAGACATCAGTGGTGATATAGGCTATCTCTTTTGACAGATCAGATGCAAGTATTACAAAATTCTTGAGAAGCATATTTCCTGCTCTATTGATATCTCCCTCTCCTTTAATATGAATGTTCACTGTCTCTATTTCAATTTCCCTTAATCCTTCAACAGCATATTGTTCAACAGTATTCTGAGTCTGGCCTGAATCACCTTGAAAAAATAAAAAATAAGCTGCAGGAACGATAATCCCCATAGCAATCAATGCAAAGGCGCAGGCAGTTACAAATTTTGATTTATACCATCTACTCTTGGATTCTGTGTCTGTCTCCTCATATTCTTCATCATCTAAAGCATCGTCAGAATCATAATCCGTTAAATTACCAAGGACATCTTCATCTTCCTGCTCCGCTACCATCAAAAGAGTATCAATATCATCCTGGGTAACAAGAAGATCGTCATCCTCATAATCGTCATAATTAAGCAAAAGTGCATCAATTTTTTCCTGGGTAATATCTTCTTCATCATCTTCCAGATCAAACATCTTGGCATTGGAATCAGGCTTCAAAAAGTCTTCAGATGTTGTGCCGCTGGGAATACCCTTTTCCTTGTCACATGAATCAGCAACCTCTTCATTTTCTGGCTCAATTTCTTCTTCTGAATATGATGCTGATTCTTCATTCAACATTACTGGTTCATTTGAAGATGGTTCAGGCGCATCATCAAAGATATTTATTAAGTCATCGATTGTCTCCTGGGTGACAAGACATTCCTGAACATCAACGGCCTCAGACTCTTCAATAAAAGAACCATCTTCCTTGCGATTATCTTGAGCAGCAGATTCTGTTAACTCTTCTATATTCTCTTTTGATGTTTTTTTCTCTTCAACATATTTAACGCCATCTAAGGAGGTTTCATCTTCTTTAGAATCTAATATGTTTGAATTCATCAGGTTGTCAATATCATCCTGTGAGATCAGTTCCATATCATCTTCATCATCTGCTTCTGCTTCTTCTACTGAATCAAATGTATTGGAATGCATAAGAGTGTCAATATCGTCCTGGGAAAGCTCTCCGAATTCCTCACCACTATCAGATTCCTCTGATGAGAGTTTGCCTTTTGCTTCCTCCATGGAAGAGGAATTCAAAAGCTTATCTATTTCATTATGGGAGATTAAACTATCTTCTTCTTTGCTTTTATCAGACATTTTAATTTACTGCCTGAAATACTTTATTCATAAAAAATGTTAAACTTCCATTTGAATTAGTTCTTGCAGGAGTATTCCCAATATTTAAAGCAATATCTGAAATGGCTTTTGCAGCCATTGAATCCGGGAAATTATCCATGACAAGTCCCCGTTTTTGCACTGCTGTCTGCAATTGCTTGTCAAAAGGGATATGGCCTGTATATTCCAATACAACATTGTTCAAATATTTATCAAGTGCTGCACTTAAACTTGCATAAACTTTTCTTGCCTGGGCATCAGAATCCACCATATTAACAATCAGTTTAAAGTATTTTGTTCCATATTCACCTGATAAAATTTTCATCATTGCATAGGCATCGGTAATAGATGTAGGTTCTCTTGTGGCAATGACAATACATTCATCACAGGCTGAATTAAAGTATAATACATTTGATGAAATTCCAGCACCAGTATCAACAAAAATAATATCAGCTTGATCAGAAAGAGATTCAAACTCACTTAAAAGATTTAGTTTTTCACCTTCGTTAAGTTGAGTCAACTCAGCAAAACCATTGCCTCCCGGGAGAATCTTAATACCATGATCTGAAGTTACCATAACCTGGTTCAATGTTTTTTGACCATTGATAATATGCCTGATATTATATTCAGGTCGCAGATTGAAAATAATATCAATATTGGCAAGCCCTACATCAGCATCAATAATAACCACTCGTTTACCCATACGGCTTAAGGCAACAGCCATATTACCCACCAGATTGGTTTTACCGACTCCGCCTTTACCGCTGGTAACTGCTATAACACGCGGCAGTCTGTTCTTACTTGATGCCATATTTGCCTTTCTCCTTGAAAGAGCCTGTTTTTTAACGACTTTATGAAGCCCTAGTGCCTGATTCAACGTAAGGTCTCTTATCCTCTTCCCAAAATTATCTTCAGCAATCTGCCTCTGTCCGGGACAATCAAATCCTCTGGAACTCTTTGACCATTTGTAATTAAAGAAACAGGCAGCTCAGTGTCACATACCTGATCCAATATTTTACCACACCTTTTTGTTTCATCAATCTTTGTAAATACAATAGTATCGGGATTAAAGACTGAAAACGCTGATGCTGCTTCTCGCATAATAGTAGATTCAGAGGTAACACTCAAGACCAAATGAGTAGAAATTGCAAAACCATTCTTAATTAATTGCAATATTTCATCAATTTTTGGTTTATCAAAGTGGCTGTGCCCGGCAGTATCGATCAATACCATATCCATTGATCTCATTCTTTCCAAAGCGCTGGAAAGGTCCTGGGAATTGAATGCAGGCACACACAGCAACCCCATAATGGATGCATATGCCTTAAGCTGTTCAAATGCGCCCACTCTATAATTATCAATGGAAATCAAACCAACTTTCATTTTTCTTTGAAAATGTAGCAAAGCTGAAAGTTTTGCAATGGTTGTTGTTTTGCCTACCCCTGTAGGACCAACAAAAGCAGCCACATGGGGGACACCTGCGCTGTTATCACCATTAAAAAAGTCAATTGTATTAATTTGATCTAAACATTGACGCATCACATGTTGTTTTAAAGATTTAATTTTTGAATCCTGGTCACAGTTTTTATCCATTAATGAGCTTGCTTTTTGTATTATGTAACTTGCCTTTGTTTCACTTACACCGGCTCGTAAAAGCGAAGCCAGAATACCAACGGACTCAAAATGGTTACAGACCATATTATTCATGCCGTTTGAAAAACCTGCAATGGAAATCATATCTTTAATATCAGCGATATCATCTTTGATGGAGGTTGTTAGATCTTTTTGATTAACATCTGAGCTTGATTTTTTATGCAGCGGTTGTGCATCTATATATTCCGGGACTGATGCTTCAACTTCAAACAATGTTTTTGCATTTTTTAAATAAGGGTCAAGGGATTTTGGGGCAATTTTCCTTGTACTTAAAATCATTGCATCAGATCCAAGCTCTTGTTTAATGTTTGATATGGCTTGTTGAATATTTCGGGCTCTATAAATTTTCTTGTTCATTTATCAAACTTACCTTTCCACTTGCCTGCAAATTAATATCATCCACTATTTCTGCATGGGATACAACCATAACTGTTGGTAAAGAGGGTTCTTCAATCAATTTTTTTAGAGGATGTATTCACTCTTCTGCTGCCAGGGATTTAACCCTGTCAATTGGTGTTATAACGTCTGTAAGCCTGACCCCAAATTTTTCATTGACCACAACCACTTCTCCCTTGGCAATCAGTTTTTGATTGATATAAACTTCCAGGGATTCTCCGGCAAGTTTATTCAGCTCAATAATTGAACCCTGTCCCAGTTGAAGAAGGTCATTGACAAGCATTTTTGTCTTCCCGAGCTCAACAGAAAGCTCCAGAGGAATATCAAGGATAAAATCCAGATTCAT
>JBDLIV010000127.1:0-5324 GCA_039714675.1 Thermodesulfobacteriota bacterium | reverse complement strand
CCATACTTTCTGCTCTTTTGATGAAGCGCTGGAATCTCCCACAGTATATTATGATTCCCTGCAGATTCCACCATAACCCTGAATCTGCACCCATAAAACTCAAACATCAATCTTTGATTATTAATCTGGCAGATTATCTGACTCAAAAGGCTCAAATCGGTCACAGTGGAAACCCGGTTCCGGTCACTGTTAAAAATGCCTCAAAAAAGATTGGTATCAATGAAACTGTATTAAAGCTTCTGATTGATCAGGTAAAGAGAAAAGAGAGTGAAATAAAGGAGTTTTTTAATATTACAACAGAGTGGCTGCATAACAATTTAAAAGCCTCTTAAATATCCTTAAGGTTTCTCTCTCCTGAAGAATTTTTACATGCCTTTGCAAACTCATTCAAACTCTCTTCAAGAGCTTGAAACTCAATTGTACCTCCAACCTGGATAATATCATCTCCTCTTTGTTCAAAGGCAGTCAACACATCACAAATAGTCAGACACTCAATATCTGAAGCTGGGACATAACCAGTCCCATTTTTCCAATTCACTTCAAGAAGAATCTTGCATTTGATAAGTTTTGCCAATAAGACTTTAACTATTTTTAACGGTATTTTCATTTTAGCAGCAATATCAATATCAAAAGCCGGAGTTTTTTTGTTGGCAAAACGTTTTACACATAGGTGAACAATTCGCAAAACAATTATTTTTTTTAATCGGATACTGATTTTATCATAATCAATATCCTGAGTTTCAAGACTTTCTGTGTTTTCCCAGGAAAATGCGATCTCAGCCCCAAATAAAACAATTGCCCAGGAAGCCTGTAGCCATATTAAAAACAGGGGCAGGGCAGCAAAACTTCCATAAATAGCATTATAGCTGGAAACTCCTACCTGAAATTTCAGATAGGTCATCTGGGCTATCTGAAATATGGTCCCTGCAATTAAACCACCTGCCAATGCGCTTTTGATATGGATTTTTTTGTTAGGAATAAATATATAAAAAAAGATGAACAGTATCCATATGGGTAAAAACGGGAAAATATTAAATCCAAGAGAAACCAGGCCTTCAATATTTCCTGGAAGCTGGATACTGGATAAAAATTCTGTAAGATATGCAGTAACAAAGATATTTACACTGCTGGAAAAAAGAACCATGATTCCAGCTGTTATAGAAATTGCAATGTAATCTGTGAATTTTCTTATCAAAGGCCTGTCATCCTTTATCCACCAGATTTTATTAAATGCATTTTCTATATGCCCAATAAGTTTTATTAAGATATAAAAAAGCAGGATAAGTCCAAACACAGCCATTAAACCACCTTTTGTTTTTTCAAGAAGGTTGGTTGAAAACGTCAGAACTTTCTCGATTATCTCTTCTTGTCCTGCAAATAATTTCAGAACACGTTTCTCCAGCAGTTGTTGGAATCCAAAACCTTTTGCAATACCAAAGGCCATAGCCATAACAGGAACAATGGACAATAAGGTAAAAAGAGTCAATGAGGATGCACGAAGATCACACCGATCTTCTCTAAAGCCCTTGACTGCAAATATAATAACTTTTTTAAACTTATTAATTTTAAGTAAAATGATTTTTTTGAAATTATTCATCATTTTTTATCTCCATTTGAGGAAAACCATTGTTCTAATCTTTTAAGCCCCTCTTTTATTGAAACTTTTGGATTATACCCAAGATCTTGTTTAGCTTTTGCAATATTGAACCAGTGGGAAGTACCGAGCTCTATTGCAACAAACCTAGTTATTGGCGGATCAGTTTTGAGATTAAAAAGCTTATATATAAACTCAAAAACTGCCCCTGCTATATATGCAGTTTTTGTTGAAACATGCCCCTTTACAGGTGGTAGGCCGGCAGCACCCAAAACAGCATCGACCATATCCCATGGAGCAATAGGTTCATCCTGGCTTACAAAATAGATATTTCCAGAGAGTGAATGGTTTTCCTCAAGTTTTTCAGAGGCGAGAACATGAACATCTGCAGCATTCTCAATATAAATGGTATCTATGAGGCAATCCTTTGGTCCAATTTTTTTTAATTTTGTAGCTCTTTTAATTAATCTCGGCACCAAATGGTTATCTCCAGGGCCCCAGATTAAGTGAGGTCGAATTATTATGGTTCTCAATTTTTTACCAGACACTTTTCTTACTGATCTTTCTGCTTCTGCTTTGGTCTCAGAATATGGTGTTAAATACTTTTTCGGGTAGGGAGTACTCTCATTGATGTTTGCCTTCTCTTTTTTATCTGATACCACACTTGGAGAACTGGTATATATTAATTGTTTAATATCATTTTTAAGGCATGCAGATATCACATTTTTTGTTCCAATTACATTTGCCTGGAAAAAATCGTCAAAAGGTCCCCACATTCCAGCTTTTGCAGCAACATGAAATACAGTATCAATCTGTTTAAAAGCATTCAAAACAATATTTTCCTCCACAATATCACCTTGAATCTGCTTGACACCAAGTTTTTCAAGTTCAGGATAAAAATTTCTTGAAAAAGAGGTTACATTATAGCTTTTTTTTAACAGCTTTTTAACAATGGCTTTTCCCAGAAAACCTCCGCCTCCGGTTACCATTACATTTTTTTTATGCATTGAATTGTTTTCCATATCAATTAGAAATCAAGCTTTCGAGCAAGGTTGTTTCCAAAGCAAGTTTTTAAACAGCATAAACTCTCCTGCAATTAATGTTTTTTATATACTTGGATAACATAGAGTTGTTAAAATCTCTATTAATCTTTTAAATTCAACTGTTTTTTTTAAGTAGATGTGATAAAAACAGCTTTGTAAATCTTTAAAATAGATAAAAGGTGAGGCTTTGGATAAAAACGAAAAAGTATTGTGCATTAAAAGAGATCTTTTGCCGGAATCGTGGGTAACTCAAAGAAGTGTTGTACAGTTAGAATTAGACATATTTATTGAGCATTGTTCAACTTCAGGTTTTGAGTTTGTAAAACGAATAGATGCTGAAAATGATTCCTCTTATAAACAGATTATACCCTATATTATTCTTCAAACAAAAGATCATGGCAAAACTGCAATTTATCAGCGTCAGGGAAGTGAACAGCGCCTTCATGATTTATGGTCTTTAGGGATTGGCGGTCATATTAATCCTGTTGATGTGAACACAAAAAAAGATTCATTTAAACAGATTTTAATTACAGGTATGCAAAGAGAGCTTGATGAAGAGCTTGGAAAAATGCCTGAAGAAATTTCTCCTGAGTTTGTTGGAGTGATCAGCGAGGATATTACAGATGTGGGCAAAGTGCATCTGGGTGCTGTGTTCAGAATAGAGACAAATAGACCGGAGGAATTTTTACCAGGAGAGGAGTTATTTCAATTTACATGGGCAAAAACCAATAGCCTTAATAAATTAAATTTAGAGCTGTGGTCAACAATGGCACTGGAACTTTTAGCAAATAATTATTAGGAAGCTTTTAATAATGTTCTTTAAAGGCATTCACAGTCTGTTAAGATTCTTCAAACAGCTGCACTTGATATGTAGCAACACTAAGCTCTCCTGATTTCCATTCATCCTGTGGTAACCCGGCTTTAATACAAAGGTGTTGTAAGAATGTTTCAGGATCTTTTAATTGTTCCCACACCTGGGGTAAAAAGGTAGCACTATGATATTCTTTTTTTATTATTACGCCGTCAACACCGGGCTTAAGCTTTTTAATTAAATCATGGCTGTCATTGTAATCAATATTTTCAGGCTGGGACAGGATACTTACTTCAATTACTGTTTCTTTTAACTCCTTTTGGGAAAGTGGAGTAAATCTTGTATCACTGAAAGCTGCATGTTTTGCGTTATCTTTGATTCCTTGAAAAATATTTTTTACAGACTCAATATTACCGATACAGCCTCTTAATTTTCTGTTTTTATGGAGGGTGACAAATGTCCCGCGATTTTCTTCCAGAATAAGAGAGGAGGCTTTCTCTTTTAAAAATTTTAATCTATTCTCATTATTTTTAAACCCATTAAGAATACTCTCTCTTGCAAGTTTGAGAAGTAATATTCCATCAATCTTTGATATCTTATTGGTCATTTGTCTCTCTCTAAAATTTTTAAATTTTTCTGATCTTATCATTGCTTTAAAAAATATAATATAATTTTTTTTAATGATTCAGGGGCTTATGTGCCTGTACAATAGCCTTTTTTTTAAAAAAGTAAGTAATTGAAAGAAAATCAAAGTATTTTTAAGTTTTTTTATAAAAATCAATTAACTATAATTTTAGAAAGCTTATTTCCCAAAGGGTTATCGTAATTATAAAAAAAATAATTTTTTATTAATCAAGCTTGACATTTAGATTGAGCATAAATATATATAGTATATTCTGGCCAAAAAAGTTTTCTGGAACAAAAAAAAATAATTTGGACATGCTCTTATGGCAACTAAGATTGATAAAAAATTAACTCGCAGACTGATTGATAACGGGGTTGAAGCATCAATGATCCCGGGATTTATCAGAAGTCTTGTTAATGCATGTTTGATAACCCCTGATATGTCCCATTACCAGGCAAATACAAGGCTCAAATATCTTGGTTGGAATGATATTGAGATAGATTATTATACATTTCAACTTGCAATGAATTCCCTTGAAACAAAAGGTCTCAGTCAATTAGAGTATAAATCAGCTCCATGGTATCTCAACAGCTTTAATGCTAAGAATCCAGCCTTACCTCTATAGGGAGATTCAAGCATTTTAACTATATAAAATGTTTTATTATGTAGGGCAGGGTGGTTACTCTTTATTTTTTAAAATAGGTTTCAATCAGATCCTCGGCAAGCCCCACATAAGTTTCAGGCGTTAATAATTTCATTCGTTTTTTGAATTCTGAAGGCACTTTTTCAAGGTTGTCAACGAATTTATCCAAATCATTTTTTGTAATTTGACGGCCTCTTGTAAGTTCCTTGAGTCTCTCATATGGATTCTCTTCACCAAAAACCCTCATGGCAGTCTGGAATGGTTCTGCAAGAAGAGCTTGATTATTGTCCAAATCTTTTTGAATTACCTCTTGATTCAAATCTATTTTTGATAATCCTTTTTGGCAATTTTTTATTCCAATTATAAAATATCCAAATACCGATCCAAGGCTTCTTAAAACAGTGCTGTCAGTTAAGTCTCTTTGAAATCTGGATTTTTGCAGTTTAACACAAAGATGTTCCATCATTGATATGGCCAATCCCATATTGCCTTCAGAATTCTCAAAATCAATTGGGTTTACCTTGTGCGGCATGGTGGAAGAGCCGGTTTCCCCCTCTTTTATTTTCTGTTTATAGTAACCAAGGCTTATATATCCCCACATATCACGG
>JBDLIV010000126.1:0-5411 GCA_039714675.1 Thermodesulfobacteriota bacterium | reverse complement strand
GGTAGCAGGATTACAGGATACATACACAATTTTTTCAGGAGCAATGGCAAGAACCTGTTTGACAACATCTTTGTGCATCCCTATCCTTGGCGGATCAATGATCATAACATCGATATTTTGTTTTAAATCTTTTTTCAACTCTATTTTTAGTTGGGGCAGAACATCTTTAATATCACCTTCAAGGAATTCACAATTATCAATCCTGTTTAGTTTTGCATTTAGTTTTGCATCAATAACAGCACTTTTTACAATTTCAATGCCATATATCATTTTGGCCTGCTCTGAAAGCCAGATTGGGATGGTTCCTGTACCAGAATAGAGATCCACTACAACTTCATTGCCCTTTAATGCAGCAAATTCTGAAACTTTGCCATATAATTTTTCACAGGCCATTGTATTGGTCTGGAAAAAAGAGTTAGCAGAAATTTTAAATTCAAATTTTCCAAGTTTTTCTTTAATATAATTTGTGCCATAAAGGCAAACTTCCTCTTTGCCAATTGAGACCCCGGATTTTGCATCAGTAATATTATTCATGACAGATGCAATTTCAGGATATTTCTTTGATAATAAATCAGCAAGTTCCTGAACCACCTCTATGTTTTTTTCTTTGGTGACAACATTCACCATCCATGTATCAGATGCCACAGAGTGTCTCAGCATTAAAAACCGCCAGAATCCTTCATGACTTCGCAGATGATAGGCAGGCAGATCTGATTCTACTATAAATTTTCTAACATCATCCAAAATCTTGTTGCCAAGGGACGGCATAATCTCACACTGCTTTATATCAATTACCTTGTCAAAGGTTCCAGGTACATGAAGTCCAATGCCAAAATCTTTTTTAATTGACTGATCTTCAAGTTCTGAAGGAAGAAGCCATCTTTTTGAAGAGCAGGAGAACTCCATTTTATTACGGTATTCAAATATCCTGTCAGAAGGAAGAACATCATTGACAGGAATATCTTTTAACCTGCCAATATGCTCAATGGATTCTATAACATGTCTTTTTTTATATTCAAGCTGGAGATCATATCCAAGCTGCTGCCATTTACATCCTCCGCAAAAATTACAATATTGGCATTTACCCTCCTGCCTGAGAGGGGATTGTTTTATAATTTTTATCAACTTACCCTGAGCCCAGGATTTTTTCTTTTTTGTAATTTTTGCAAACACTACATCACCTGGAACACACTGATCTATAAAAACCGGGAACCCGTCAGGTTTTGCCAATCCTTTACCGCCAAAGGCAAGATCAATGATTTCAAGTTCATAGGCTTTTCTCTTTTTTAGTGTCATATTTTACCAATTCTTAAGTTAAATCATTTTACACCCACAACACAGCCGGTTCAACTGCTGTAGAGGCAGGAATATTTGTACATCAGCTTGATATTATAGTGATTAAATGGCATAAAACAAGGTATGAAAAGCTTATCACAAAAAATTCATTTCACCTCTGATGGTTTTATGCTTAAAGGAATCCTTCACCTGCCAGACATTAAAAACCCTCCACTTGTTGTAGGGTCCCATGGTCTTGAAGGATCCAAAGAGTCTGCCAAGCAAAGTGTACTATCGAGACTTCTCGTTGAAAACCATATTGCCTTTTTCCGTTTTGACCACAGGGGCTGTGGTGAAAGCCAGGGAGAATTTATCAAAGACACCTCCCTTGAAAAAAGAACAATTGATTATCTCAATGCCGTAAAACACACTCTTGACCTTGGAATAACAAGCAGGAATGTTGCAGTTTTCGGCTCCAGTATGGGGGGAGCCACCTGTATTAATGCCTGGAATCAACTTTTACAAATGAATATTAATCTTTGCGGGGCTGTTCTCTGCTCTGCTCCAATAAAAAGCCGCACAATTGAAAATATCCCTTTGAATGCCAATGACAACCGCCCTGCCCTGCCATTGAGTTTTTTTAAGGAAAACCTTCTCTTTAATATTATTGATAAAGCTCAAAGTATTTCCAATATACTTATCTTTCATGGTGATGCAGACAAAACAGTGCCGGTTTCCAATGCCCATGATATCTATAATGCTGCAAAAAAACCAAAAAGATTGATTATCCATAAAAACGGAGATCATCAGATGAACAGCAAAAAGGATCAAAAAGAGTTTGAAATTGAATCCATTGCCTGGTTTTTAAAGTGTTTTGCCATGGTATAATGAATAATATAAGTAAAGAGAAATCAATCCGGAAAAGCCAGTCTGAAATATTGAAATTATAATCTGTAAAATATCCTGCAAATAGCAGAGATTTTTTGACACTTTAAATCACTATAGATATAAGCACCTTACAGTATTGATTAACAATTTCTGAAAAAAAACTATATATTGTGCTTGCATTTTTATAAAATTACTATATAAGGTATATTCTCATTTATTTAAATATTATCTATAAGCTTTAAGAAAAGATTAAAATCTTAAATCTAAGATAGAATACTAAAAACAGGAGTTTTCAATATGAGCAGGCAACAGAAATCAGATGATTCCATCAATTTTATATCAAAAAATTCACGCATAGTATTAGAGCGCAGATATCTTAAAAAAGATGAGGCAGGTAAAATATGTGAATCCCCTGAACAGATGTTTAGAAGGGTAGCAGCTCATATTGCACAGGCTGAAAAAAACTATGATAAAAAAGCTGATGTCAAAACTATTGAAGATCAATTTTATCGTCTGATGGCTGAATTTAAATTTTTGCCCAACTCCCCTACCCTCATGAATGCAGGAAGAGAACTTGGTCAGCTTGCAGCCTGCTTTGTTCTTCCAGTGGAAGACAGCATTAATGATATTTTTGAAGCTGTTAAAAATGCAGCAACCATTCATAAATCCGGTGGTGGAACTGGATTTTCATTTTCCAGGCTGCGCCCTGAAAACAGCAGAGTAGGCTCCACCGGTGGTGTTGCCTCAGGGCCTGTCTCTTTCATGCAAATTTTTAACACAGCTACTGAACAGGTCAAGCAGGGTGGAACCAGGCGGGGGGCGAACATGGCTGTCCTCCGGGTGGATCATCCAGATATCATGACCTTTATTAAATGCAAAAACAACAAAACAGAACTCAATAATTTTAATATTTCAGTTGGTGTTACAGATAAATTTATGGCAGCGGTTCAAGATGAGGCAGAATATGATCTGATTGATCCCTGTACCCAGGAAGCAAAAGGCAAATTAAATGCCATGTCAGTCTACCAGGAACTGGTCAAACAGGCCTGGAGCACAGGAGATCCCGGTATTATCTTTTTAGATGAAATTAACAGATATAATACAACACCCGGTGTTGGAGAAATTGAATCCACCAATCCATGCGGCGAACAACCTCTTTTACCCATGGAGGCGTGTAACCTTGGTTCCATTAATCTGACCAAATTTGTGATTGAACAAAATGGTGAGCCTGCCATAGATTATAAGAGTTTAAAAGAGACAATACACCTTAGCGTACATTTTCTGGATAACACCATTGACATGTCAAGATATCCCATTGATGAGATAGGTGAAATGGTTAAATCAAACCGGAAAATAGGCCTTGGCATTATGGGATTTGCAGATCTGCTTTTTATGTTAAACCTGCCCTATGATTCTAAAGATGCCATAGATACGGCAGAACAGATTATGTCATTTCTGCAAAAAGAATCCCATGCAGCATCCTGTGCTCTGGCAAAAACCAGGGGTAATTTTTTAAATTTTGAGCAAAGCATCTACAAAGACAGCAAAGATGGGGGCATGCGCAATGCCACCACCACTACAATCGCTCCCACAGGTACCCTGAGTATTATTGCCGGATGCTCCAGTGGGATTGAGCCTGCTTTTGCATTGAGTTTTGTTAGAACTGTAATGGACAATGACAAACTTCTCGAAGTAAATCCTGTTTTTGAAGAAATCTCAAAAACAGAGGGTTTTTACAGTGAAGAGCTGATGGAACAGATTGCTGAAGATGGAACAATTAAGGGTAATTCACAAATTCCTGTTGATTTAAGAAAGGTTTTTGTAACAGCCCATGATATCAAGTCTGAGGTCCATATCAAAATGCAGGCAGCTTTCCAGCGGCATACAGACAATGCTGTTTCAAAAACAGTCAATCTTCCCCATGATGCGACCAGAGAAGATGTTAAATATATTTATGACCAGGCATTTAAATTAAAGTGCAAAGGGGTGACAATTTACCGGGATGGGAGCAAAGACAACCAGGTGCTGTCAATTTCCGGCAAAGGGACTAAAGAAAAAGGAAATGATTTCTTGTCTGCCGGCCAGAAACGTCCGGATATTCTTGAGGGATTTACCCAGAAAATTAAAACCGGCATGGGCTATCTTTATGTAACAGTATCTGAGTACAACAAAAGGCCTTTTGAGCTTTTTGCAACAATCGGAAAATCAGGCAAATCCACCATGGCCAAAACTGAAGCTATTGGAAGGCTTATTTCTCTGGCATTAAGATCAGGTGTTGAAGTAGATGAGATTATCGATCAAATTAAAGGTATCAGGGGTGAACACGCAGTTTTCCAGGAAGGCGGGCTTGTGCATTCCATTCCCGATGCCATTGCCAAAGTTCTTGAAAGAAGATACATGGTTAATGGAGATGGTAATATAAAAAAACACTCTGTAAATAAACTTAAATCTGATCTCTGTCCGGATTGCGGGCAGACTCTTGCCTTTGAAGAGGGCTGTAAGAAATGTTATGCTTGCGGTTTCACCAAGTGCAGTTAAAACTTTGAATCAAACAGATTTAACAAGGTGTCTCCTTAAAAGTTCCAGCGCCATTGCAGCAAACATTTTTTTATTTTGAAGGCGGTCATCAAAGGAGAATTTATAAGTTTTAGCATTTGTAAAATCAGCTCCTGCAATGCCAATACACACCATGCCCACAGGTCTTGCTTTTGTACCGCCTGTGGGACCTGCAATTCCTGTTGTTGAAATGGCAAAATCTGCTCCTGATTTTTGTCTTGCTCCCTGTGCCATTTCAAGAGCGGTCTGTTCATGAACTGCACCATGATCAATAATGGTATTTTTTTGAACATTTAAAATATCTATTTTTGCATCATTAGCATAGGTAACACCTGAGAATAAAAAATAGTCAGAACTCCCATCAATATCAGTAATCATATTTGCAATCAGACCACCGGTACAGGACTCTGCAATGGCAAGAGTTTTGTTCTGCTGTGTCAATAAACGCCCGACCTCCTGAGCAATGGAGAGGCCTTTTGTTGATATCACTCTCTTTTCAAGTTTTCCAATCACCCAATGTCTCGCTTCTTTTATCTGGATCAAAGCTTTGTTCTTATCCATAAGAGAATCTGACATAACTATTTTAACTTCAACAATTGGGAAATCTGCCCTTAAACCAAGCCGCATTTTTGGATAACTGTTCTCAAACTCTTTTAACAAAAATCCAACCTTTGATTCACCAAGCCCGAAAA
>JBDLIV010000125.1:0-5438 GCA_039714675.1 Thermodesulfobacteriota bacterium | reverse complement strand
ATATAACGGCCTATAATGGCAAGATTGGATGGAGCTTCTTCAGGTTTTGGTTTCTCAACCATATCATTAATTCGCACAATATCGTCTTCAACTTTGTGAGCATTAAGGATACCATACTTATCTGTCTGCTCTTTCTCAACTTCCATGACTGCTGCCATGGAAGCTCTTAATCTGTCAAATTTTTTTACCATCTCGGAAAGAACAGGTCTGTCTGTCTGGATAAGATCATCTGCAAGAAGAACTGCAAATGGCTCATCTCCCACAATATCCCTTGCACACCAGATTGCGTGACCAAGACCAAGGGGTTGATTCTGTCTTGTATAAATAATGGTTCCGGTTTTTGGAACAAGCTCCTGGATCTGTTTTAAAAGATCGTCTTTCCCTTTTTCTTTAAGGCTGTGCTCAATCTCAAAAGATCTGTCAAAATGATCTTCCAGAGCTTTTTTGCCCCGGCCTGTAACAAAAACAATATGTTCTATACCTGCTGCAAAAGCTTCTTCAACAGCATATTGGATAATAGGTTTATCAACGACCGGAAGCATCTCTTTTGCCATGGCTTTGGTTGCCGGTATAAATCGTGTACCAAGTCCTGCCACAGGGAAAACAGCTTTTTTGATTTTCATCTCAACTCCTTTGGCTTATCTGATTTCATCTCTATTTTTTATATTTATCTGATAGATCATCTGTCTCTTTTAAACAACTGCCAGGATACAGTCAAGAGCTTCTATTATTATAAATTTTCAATTTTGTAATCGTTGACATTATTCACTGTTTTTTTTATAGTCCTTTGGCTTTAAATGATTGTTATAATTTTTAAATAAGGAAAGTTTTTAAGGAAAATTCCAATGACAGATAATAAAATAAATAAATCGGAAATACCACCTGAGCAACTCAGTTTGACAAGCAGGTTCAAGTTTGACTGCCATAAAGGTGTTAAATGCTTTACAGACTGCTGCCGGGGAATTGATATTATGCTGACCCCGTACGATATTTTAATCATGCGCAAAAAACTGGAGATCTCTTCTGAAGAGTTCCTTGCTGAATTCACAGCGCCGCAGCTTCTTGAAAAAGCAGATCTTCCAGTGGTAATGCTTAAACTTCTTGATGATAAAAGAAAATCATGTCCTTTTGTTGATGATAAGGAAGGGTGTGCCATTTACAATGATCGTCCAACTACCTGCAGGTATTATCCCCTTGGAGTTGGTTCTTTAAGCTATTCAGGAGAGAAGGGTGAAAAAGATGAATTCTTTTTTACGGTAAAAGAGGCTCACTGCAAAGGATTTGAAGAAAACAGAGAGTGGACAGTGGCAGACTGGAGAGAGGATCAGGGTGTTGATCTTCGGGATGAAGTCAATGATGGCTGGATGGAGCTTATTGTCAGGAAAAAATCTCTGCCTGAAAACATGAAACTTTCCCAGGAGAGTAAAAAAATGTTTTTCCTGGTTTGCTATAATATTGATAAATTCAGAGAATTTGTCTTTAACAGTACCTTTCTTGAAAGATATAGTTTTCCCGATGAAAAAATTAAAGCTATTAAAAGTGATGATGTTAAATTATTACAATTTGGCTTTGAGTGGCTTAATGCCAGTTTTTTTCATACCGGGCAGGAAGAATTTAAAGTCAAATGAGACTAAAGTGTTGAGATGAGAGGTTTAAAGTCTCACATCTCAACATGAACAATTATTAATTTTGAATTCAAAATAACCTAAAGGTCAGAAACCTAAAAACTTAGGATTAGTTTTCAATACTCTTCATAATACAGATTGTTATGAAATTCCGGTTTGTTCAACCTCTCTTCAACATCCACATTAAAAAATGAAGCAATTGGTTCAAAGATTTCAGGACTTTTAGCTTGAACTGTTTTTAATGCATGCAAAACAATATTAAAGCCTTTTTTGGTCATTTTGCCTAAAGGTTTACGGCAGGGTCCTCCCGGCATTCCCAGTATCTGCATAATGGTTTTTAAAGGAAGGGGATTTCTTGCCCTGCAACTGACCTGGCCAAACTGAGAATCTTCCAGCGTTGTGACAACAACAAGATCAAGTACTGGTTTCAAAGCAGTCTGAATTTCCATGGCACCTTTGGTGTCACCCTGATTAAGCAGTTTAACCATTTGTGTCATAAATTTCGGGGCAATATTGGACATAACTGAAATAGAGCCGCAGGCCTTGATTTCAGGATCTGTCATCATATCATAAACCAGGGCATCATCACCGGAGAATATTTTAAAGTCTTTTGAGCAGTATTTGCGGGTAAGCTTCATGTTGTCAAGGTTGCCAGTGGCTTCTTTTACACAGGATATATTGTCACAGTTTTCTGCAAGTATGGCAAGATCCTGGGGCAGCATCTGAGCTCCTGTTCTGCCTGGTATGATATAGGGAATAATTTCCATGTCAGGGTAAGTCTTGGCAACCACTTCATAATACTCTTTCCTGATCTCAAGTGAACTTGGGCCATTATAATATGGATCCACCATAAGGACTGCATCAACATCTTCTTTTGCTGCACTTGCAAGAGCTTCCATAGCTTCATCAGTATTATTACTGCCTGTTCCGGCAATTCTTGCACATTTGTCCTTTGCAAGTTGTGCAACCCGGGCAATAACATCAACATGCTCTTCCCACTTGAATGTGGGGCTTTCACCTGTTGTTCCTGTTGCAAGGATTCCTGTAATGTTGTTTTCAATCTGAAACTTGACAAGCTGTTCAAGACCTTCTTTGTCAAGTTCCCCGGCCTGGTTAAAAGGTGTGATTAAAGCTGTATAGCATCCTGATTCCATTGTTTTTCTCCTATGATTATGTCTTATGTTTGAACGAAAATTTATCCGTCTGCGTCGTTGCTGCAAAATTTTGCCAAATTTAAAAACTGGCCTCATGTACTACAGTACACTTCGGTTGCAAATTTTTTTGCGCCTAACATATGGGCAACTTTTCATTTAAATATGGATTTTCGATCAAGCACTATTTTAATTGTTTTTATACTCTTTTGCTATCATAAGTAATGATTTGCTTCAAGTGAAAAAAGAGCTGTGGATTATTTCCAATTGATCTTGACACAAAGTGATGATCAAAATAATATACCGTGTTTTAAAATATTTAAAAATTTTGATATAAATGAAATTGCATATTTGTTATAGTATCCAGGAGGGGTCAAAGAAAATATCTTACATGTGACCTTTTAGGTTATGACAAATATTTAGATAAAACATAAAATAAGGATATAAAACATGACAGCTAAAGGCCAGAACAAAAACCTGTCAAACAATGCAGACGAATATATTGCAAAGTTAAAAAATCAGATTGTTCAAAATGAAGGATGCGGCACAACCCATTATAATCTTGCTGTAGCTTATATGGGGAAACAGGAGTATGTAGAGGCTGAAAATGAACTCCACGAAGCCATTGACTGCAGTCCTACACTTGCTGAAGCCTATGTTCTTCTGGGGGGGATCTGCCTTCAGAGAAAAGACCTTGAAGGGTGTTACAGATTTAACCAGCGTGCCACAAAAGCAAGGGCTGGCTTTGCAGAAGGATATGCCAATATGGCATTTGTTCTTATTCAATTGATTGATGGTGAAAATCCAAAGGAAGATGAGGAAAAGATGGATAAGGCCATTAAAAACCTTAAAAAAGCCATTATTCATAATAAAAATTTTGTACAGGCATATACTACACTTGGCACAGCCTATTTTATGAAAGGCCTTATCCAGGAAGGTATAAAAGCAAATCTTGAAGCAGTTCAAATACAGCCCGAATTCCCCATTGCACATAACAATCTTGCTGTGGCCTATCTTGAGAGTAAAGAATTTGATAAAGCTATTGAACATTGTGACAAGGCTGAAAAATTTGGATTTGAGGTTGCCCAGGAACTTAAGGATGAGCTTGCTCCCCATCGACAGGATGTTACAGAATGAAAATTGGTGCTTTGCATGTGACCTTCAGGTTATAACAGCCTGTCGGAAAGCTTAATGGTATCCAATTTATTCAGCTTTTTTATATCAGGCGAAAAAAAAGAAGTCTTGCCTGGTTCTTATTTATGGGAATTGCCGCTTTCCGGAAAAAACACCAGACATTCTTGTAATTCTGCTTTTACAACAGGAGAGTATTATTTAACTGCCTGTAAATTTTTATCTAACAATAATTTTTCTATCTTACTAACAGCTCTTAGTTCGTTTTTTAACAGATTAGTCAAGATGGATCAAATAGCCACTATTAAAGTCTATCTTGAAAAACATGGGGCTTTCTATCACCCACTGAAAATTCAGGTTGTTCTTAAGAACAGTGCAACCTGCTCTTTTGTCTTGAATGGTGCTGTATCAAACCAGGGTCTTTCATTGATTAAAAGTGAGTATGATCTGCTGTTCAGGATAAACCAAATGCACTCAAAATGTTACGTGCCCCAGATCTATGGATTCGATTTTATAAATAGAGATAAAGGCAGAGTTGGATTTTTTCTAGGCCAATGGTTTGAAGACTATAAAGAGTTTCATGTCACTGATGATAAGGGTAAAAGGCAGATCGCAATATGGGAATCCGACGGCAGCTGCCAGCATATAGCGCTAAATCATGGTTTTAAAATTTATCAGGAAATATCCAGGATTTTAACTTATTATTATAACCTTGAAACCTTTGAACAGATTTCTTCATGGCATCATGCTGCCGGTGATTTTATTGTAAATCTGGAAGATGATAAATTAAGTGTCAGGTTGATTACTGTCAGGAAATACTCTCCATTAACACAATTGGGTGCAGGTAGAGATGATCAAAAAAGATATCTTCTGCCTTCTCTGCTATTCTTTTTTCTGGATCTTACAATACGAATACGTCTTGACAGGTTAAATGGTACCGGTAAAACCATAATGGTGGATAAAGCTGTGATAAATTCAATAAGTAAGGGATTTTTATCTGCTTTGGATGAAAAATCCAGGGTTTATGATTATGGAGACCTAAAGGAACATTTTATTGAGTTTTTCTGGCAATTTGATTTGGAACAGATATTTGGAATTGTGGAAAATGTTATAGAATCAAGTAGTTCTGATCCTAACGAAATTATATTAATAAAAAAAAATTTAGATACCCATTGCAGACAGCTTTATTCAATATTTAAAAATATTTAAAAACAACCTTTTTTATTGACATGTCCAGACAGAAATCTTATATGAGCAATGTTACTTTGTTTAAAATGTTCCCTTTGCTTGGCGGTATGGGGTTTGCAACATTTTAAATAACACAGATTAAGATTATTGAATGAAAAGTTTAGATAACTATTTCATTATTTGATTGTAATTTAATTATTAACGGAGGTAAGTAAATGGCTAAGCATGAAACTCCTTTATTGGATCAGCTGGAATCCGGCCCATGGCCAAGCTTTGTCTCTGACCTGAAACAGCAGGCAGAAGTCAGGGCTAAAAATGAAAAGGGTGTTGAATTCCAGATTCC
>JBDLIV010000124.1:0-5462 GCA_039714675.1 Thermodesulfobacteriota bacterium | reverse complement strand
TTGATATTAACGGCCATGACCTGCACTACATTGATAAAGGAGAAGGCAGACCTGTTATCATGGTTCACGGCAATCCTACATGGTCATTTTATTTTCGGAACATGATCCAGGATCTTTCAAAGGATTTTCGTGCCATTGCCCTTGATCATATAGGCTGTGGATTCTCAGACAAACCTGATGCACAAAACTATAACTACACACTTGAATCACGGGTAAAGGATCTTGATACTCTGATAAACTCTCTGGATATAAATGAAAAAATCACTTTTATTGTCCATGACTGGGGTGGAATGATAGGTCTTGCCTGGGCTGTTGATCACATTGACAGAGTTGATAAAATCATCATTACAAATACTTCCGGGTTTTTACTGCCAGAGACAAAAAAATTTCCCCTCATGCTGTGGCTTGTGAAATATATAAGATTTTTTGCGGTCCCTGCTCTGCTTGGATTTAATGCATTTGCAAGGATAGCTCTTTTGCTTTGCAGTAAAAAAGGATTGCCGCAAAAAGTAAAAAAAGGTCTTGTTGCACCCTATAATTCCTGGAAAAACAGAATCGCAACCCTGAAATTTGTCCAGGACATACCCATAGATAAGAGTGACAATAGTTTTCAAATTGTTAATCATGTGGACCAGCACCTTAAAAATCTTGATGCCTCTGATCTTCTGTTCTTATGGGGTGCAAAGGATTTTGTTTTTGATCTGACATTTTTAAATGAATTCAGACAAAGATTTCCACAGGCTAAAACTTGTGTTTTCCATGATGCAGGTCATTATCTGTTTGAAGATAAACCAGAAGAGACAGTTGATGAGATTAAGGCATTTTTAAACAAATAGAAGGCAAAAAGAAATTTTTATGACAAACTATGCAAATATCGCACTTGGCCTTAAGAAAACAAAAGAAAAATATCCATATAAAAGAGCAGTTGTTTATCCTGACAGACGGGACAAAAATAAAAGAGTTCTATACAGTCAGCTAACTTTTACCCAGCTTGATGCCCAATCAGATCAACTCGCCTTTGGTCTTGAGAGAGCAGGCATTATCAGGGGTACCAGGACAATTTTAATGGTACCGCCGGGCATGGAGTTTTTTATACTTATATTTGCCATGCTCAAAGTGGGTGCTGTGCCAGTTGTTGTTGATCCTGGAATGGGTCTTGAAAGAATGCTTCAATGCCTGCAGCAAGGCAAACCAAGAGCATTTATCGGCATTGAAAAAGCCCATTTTTTAAGAAAGCTTAAACCTAAATTTTTTAAATCAGTCAAACAGTGGGTTACGGTTGGAAATAAATGGTTCTGGGGGGGATATACCCTTGATGATCTTATGATAGACACTGATGACCCTTATCCCACAGCAGAAACCACCTGTGATGAAACAGCAGTCATTGCATTTACCACAGGATCAACTGGTCCTGCCAAAGGCGTGGTATATACCCATGGAAATTTTGAAGCACAGATAAAACAGATCCGGGAACATTTTCAAGTAGAACCTGATGAAATTGATCTGCCGACTTTTCCTCTGTTTGCCCTTTTTGATCCAATCCTTGGGATGACAGCTGTTATACCTGATATGGATCCCACAAAACCTGCCCTTGTAAACCCTGAAAAAATAATTGAAGCCATTGAAAACCATGGGGTAACAAATATGTTTGCCTCCCCTGCTCTTTTGAACAGGGTTGGTAAATTTGGAAAGGAAAACCATATCAAACTGCCATCTTTAAGACGAGTGATATCTGCAGGAGCTCCTGTAACTCCTGCCAATATTAAACAATTTGCAACCATGCTGAATGACCCTGCTCAAATCCATACACCCTACGGTGCAACCGAGGCTGTCCCGATAATATCTATAGGATCAAATGAGATCCTTGCAGAAACCAGAAAACTTTCCGAGCAGGGATATGGAATGTGCGTTGGCAGACCTATCTGCAACACAAAAATCAAACTTATTAAAATCCTTGATAAACCCATTACTCATCTTGAAGAAAAACTGGAGGTACCTGAAAAGCAGGTGGGAGAAATAATAGTACAGGATGATCTTGTTACAAAAAGTTATTTTAATGACAAAGAAGCAAATATGCTTGCAAAAATTCCTGACAATGACGGCAGATTCTGGCATAGAATGGGTGATCTTGGATGGAAGGATGCAAAGGGGAGAATCTGGTTTTGCGGAAGAAAAAATCACAGAGTCACAAACCGTGACAAAACCCTTTTTACAATTCCTGTAGAAGCTATTTTCAATAACCATGAAAAAGTATTCAGAAGTGCACTTGCAGGAGTTGGTCCAAAAAGAAATCAAATCCCGGTTATATTTATTGAACCTCTATCAAAAATTAAAAACAAAAAAGCCTTTATTAAAGAACTATTTGACCTTGCAAAATCAAATCCATTAACCCAAAAAATTGAACATATTTTCATTGAAAAGGCATTTCCCGTGGATATACGTCACAATTCAAAAATATTCAGGGAAAAACTTGCTGTTAAAGCAAAAAAGAGGCTCAAACTTTTTTAAATTTTTTTACACTTTGCTACTGGCCAGGGCATTACAATCTGTCCGTAGCGGCTAATCAGGCAGCAGATCATAAAAATACATCATTGCATCGGATCTTGTAATAATCCCGACAATTTTGTTATCCTGCATGACAGGTATGCGGCCGATATCATGTTTGATCATTAATTTTGCTGCCTCAATGGCACTTCTATCGTGTGATATGGTTACAATATTCCTGCTCATAAAGGCTTTTACAGGAGCATGCATCTGCTTTGAGTTCCTTATTTTTCTAAGATCACGCCGGGAGATCACGCCTGTGACATGATCATCGCTGTCCACAACCGGCAGACCTGTACATCCCATATCTCTTAAAAGCATGGCCACTTCTTCCATTTTTGTATCATCACTGACAGTGACTACAGGGTAGGACATGATATCAGACAGCATTATGGAGGAGTGCTGATTTCCTGAAATAAGCTCTGACAGCATCTGCTCAATTGTCTTGGGATTTACAGCCTTTAATAGCGCAGATCCTGCACCTGGATGCCCACCACCGCCAAGACTTCTCATTAACAGGCCAACATTTATTTCATCTATGCTGCTTCTGCCTATGACCATACATTTATTTTGTTTAATATCCTGGAAAATTCCAAATGCAGCATCTACATTGACGATTTCGCGATACATCTGAAGGACCATGGCAAGATTCTGAACCCGCCCCTCTACATCCATTGTAACAATACTGATGGTAAACCCGGACAATTCCAGTCTCCTGGCTTTTTGTATCATTTCAAACAATATGTTTTTCTGCTTTTTCCCGTATGCCTGCCTTAAAAAGGTGGCAAGAATATGAAGATCAGCTTTTTGTTCAAGAAGAAAGCCTGCTGCATAAGCATCTTCGGATACGGTCGATGGGAAGGTAAGATTACCGGTATCTTCATACAATCCCATTAAAAAAAGCGTGGCCTGAATAGGGGTAATCAACTTGTTTTGTTTTTTCAGTTCCTGGGTAAGCAGTGTAATGGCTGCACCGGTCTCTTTAATATTTTTATTTTCTGTTTCAATATCGCCCTCAATATGATGATCCCATATGATAATCTCAAGATCTTTTTTATCCTTCAAAGATTCCATTCCTTCAAGGCGGTCCCAGGAGTGAGAGTCTACAACAACAAGGGTCTTTACATCTTCAACAATAATATCTTTGGGAGAATAGAGATCAAACAGATCTTTATGAATGGATAAAAATGCTTTCAGATTCTCATTAATTGATGTTGGCAATACTGGTTTTGAATCAGGATAAAGAAGACTTGCCGCCACCAGTGATGCCAGTGCATCAAAATCCGATCCCTTATGAGTTGTTATGATGATCATATAACTTTTTTCCCTTATAAATCTTTCCAGTTAATATTAACAGGGCGTTTTTCAGCAATTAGCCATATGGAACATCCTTTGGAAACAGGAGTCTCCCTGGGGGGATTTATTAAAATTTTTTCCTTATCATATTTTATTGCAAAGGTCAGATAATTGTATTTTTCTTTTAAATATAAATGTAAGTCCCACCATGTACTATTAAGCTCATCTTTTACACGTATTAGATATATCTCCTCATTCTCATCATTTTTCAATAAAATCTGTATGGGGATATGCACTTTGTCCTGCATTGCCTGGACAATCATCTCAGCTGTCATCTGCATTATTACTTCAAAATCACCTGGAACACTGGTAAATGTATCTAATGATTGACTTGAAAGACACTCAACAGTTACTTCACAGCTCTCTTTTTTAAATTCAAGTGTATTAATAAGGGCAAACAGAGAATTTTCATCTTTTCCAGTATGAATGACTACACGATCTGCAAATTCGATATTTGCCCTGTGAAGCGTCTCTTTTGTTACAGGGTCACCTCTTACAAAAAAGACATCTTCTTTATAAGGCATTGGATGTTTTTGAAAATCTGCAACAATTACAATATCTCTTAGTTTTCTGTTCTCGTCCGTTAGAATTTGATCTATCAGAGGTATAGTATCGTTGGTAGAACCCAATAAAACTATATGATTTTCACCTGAGTATTTTTCTTCGCCATACATTTTTTTATCCCTCCTTTCGATTAAAACAGATGCAAGATAGGTAATAAAAGCAGCTCCCAGACCAATCCCGAAAAACATTGGAAGAGATACAGCCAGAATTTTTCCTGCCGCAGATATTGGATAGACATCACCATATCCAACAGTAGTGCTTGTAACAATGCTCCACCACAAAGCAGTCCAAAAGCTCGTTAAAGGTGTTCCGACAGGCTCTACAATGGAAATCATCAGACTTGATAAAAGCATGAGAGCCAGATAAGCAAGAATCAGAAAGATCCCTTTTCTTTTTTTCGTTGCTTTTATCAGATTTTTTAAAATATTTATCATGTTTTACTCTATATTTCGTTTTAACAGACTGTTACAAAACGCAAATTTTCCCAATTTCGGCGTTGGAAAAATTTTCATTCTGTAACAGCCTGTCCACACAGATACCGTATCAAGATTAAATCAATATTAAAATGAAAGAATAAATTTTTTAACCTCTTTTTGAATAATTGTTCTCCCGGTGATTGTAATATCATTGTGACCGGCATTGTCAAATTCAATTAATTTTTTGGTGCAGCTGAAGTTAGTCATCTGCTTTCTTGCAAATTTTATGGGAATAATATTGTCTTGCATACCATGGAAAGCAAGTACATTTGAATTGACATTTTTAGCCAACTTGTCAGCAGAGAACCTGTTTTTCAATAACAGATTTACCGGAAGCCAGGGGTAATGGGTAGAAGCAAGATCAACAAAGGAAGTATATGGTGAAATAAGTATAAGCCCCTGCACTTGAACATTTGCAGCAAGCCAGGTTGCAACACCGGTGCCAAGTGATTCTCCAAGAAGATATATGGGAAGTTTTTTTGACTGTACCTTTTGTATATGTTTTATAAGATCAGCAGCTTC
>JBDLIV010000123.1:0-5470 GCA_039714675.1 Thermodesulfobacteriota bacterium | reverse complement strand
TATAAACAAAAATTCAAACTTGGGGAAAATATCATTTCTCAACAGACTAATGTTTCCTATAAAGAATTCTCGCAAGATGTAACATATTGGGTTAAATGTATCCCCGATTAAGAGATGGCATCTTTGTACTGCCATTTAAGATGAATGAATATATACTATGGATTAAAATATAATATTAAAGGACTTATTCTGGCTCTTAAAACTCCAAAACTATTAATGCTTGGGATTTTGCGGTTTGTCATTGTATTGTTTTTCACCTTTTTATTATCAGGTTCTGTATTATACTGGCACGAAGAAATCCTAACAATGATCTGGACAATGCCGGAATCAAACTGGCTAATTTATGTATGGAAAGCAGTTTCATGGCTTTTATCTTTTATTCTTGCAGGAGTTGCCATTGTTCTTGCCTATTTAATTGCTCAACTGTTGTTTTGTGTTTTTATTATGGATTATATGTCAAGAATTACAGAAAGAATTGTTCTGGGACAGGAACTACCTTTTGAACAGGGATCATGGTTCAGCTTTTCAATTTATCTGATTAAGCAGGAAATTCCACGGGCTGTTATCCCGGTATTGATCTCTTTGATTATTATGGTGGCAGGGTTGTTGACTCCCCTGGGGCCGATCATCATGATTCTCTCTTCTGTCACAGCCGCAGTATTTCTTGCCTGGGATAATACAGATCTGATTCCGGCAAGGCATATGTATCCTTTTAAAACCAGGTTTGGATTTTTAAAAAAGAGTATAATGTTTCATATTGGATTTGGACTGCTTTTTCTTATTCCCTGGCTGAATATTATATTTTTGTCTTTTGCCCCTGTTGGCGCTACACTTTATTATATTGACAAACAAGAATCCGGATAAAAATATTTTCTTAAGAAATCTTTTGACAAATTTTGATATTCTTTTATAATTATAAATATCGGAATTTTGATTCTGCACCTGTGCGAAACAACTGATCTCAAATTCACCTCAATTCAAAGTATTATAATTTTAACTTTTATTACAGGAGGAAAATCATGGGCGAAAGTGTTTACAAAATTATTGATCTTGTTGGAAGCAGTTCAACATCATGGGAAGATGCAGCAACTCAAGCAATTGACCGTGCATCCAAATCATTAAGAGACTTGAGAATTGCTGAGGTACAAAAACTTGATGTTAAAATTGAGGATGGGAAACCAGCACAATTTAGAACAAATTTAAGAGTTTCTTTTAAATATCAGGATTAATTGAAGTGTGAGATGTGAGGTGTGAGTGGTGGGATAAGCATATATTTTAAAAAAATTCTCATTTCTCATCCCTCATTCCTCATTCTTTAAACCTGACAAACTATGGAGGGGGAAATGCTGCAAACTAAGAAGGCGTATGTGACACGATCTCCAATAGATCGGAGAACACGGGTTGAGAGGCGAATCCTTAATATGGGGCCTGGATACCAGGGAAAAGAAAACAGAGAATATTCTAAAGATAGAAGAAGAGGTTGGGAAGACAGGTATGGCTGGGAAAGAATCAGCAAATGGAGTAGTTCACCGATTTATTCAGATTTGCCATAAGGGATTGTATATTCTATAGAGATTAATTACTGCATTGAAATCCGTTAAAAATTATTTAACTTAATGAGCGTGGTTGTGATGAGAATAATAAAACAGCGATAACGTATATGTATTGTTGCGTTTGGACGATTTATCGTTGTTTTTGATCCCTCTTCATGTTAGAAGGGATGAAAATAAATTTTAAAACTTGAAAGGCTGGATTATGAAAGTTCTTATAACAGGAGCAGCAGGCTTTATCGGATTTAATCTGGCGAATCGTCTGCTTAAAGAAGGTCACAGCGTATGCGGGATTGATAACCTCAACGATTACTATGATGTAAACCTCAAAAAGACAAGGCTCGCCATTATTGAAAAAAACTCAGGATTTGAATTTATCCTTGTTGACCTTGCAGACAGAGAGAAAATTAAAGGATTATTTGAAACACATGAATTTGATTGTGTTGTAAATCTTGCTGCCCAGGCAGGGGTGCGTTACAGTATTGAAAATCCAGCATCTTATGTTGACAGTAATATGGTGGGGTTTGGAAATATTCTTGAAGGGTGCAGGCATTCAAAGGTAAAACATCTTGTCTATGCTTCTTCAAGTTCTGTTTACGGAATTAATACCAATATGCCCTTTTCCGTGCGTCATAATGTAGATCATCCCATAAGCCTTTATGCAGCATCTAAAAAAGCTAATGAATTAATGGCACATACTTACAGCTATCTATACAATCTTCCCACAACCGGCCTGAGGTTTTTTACTGTTTACGGACCCTGGGGAAGACCTGATATGGCACTTTTTCTTTTTACAAAAGCTATAATGGAAAATAAGCCCATTAAAGTGTTTAATAACGGGGAAATGCAAAGAGATTTTACCTATATAGAT
Source organism: Thermodesulfobacteriota bacterium (assembly GCA_039714675.1). Lineage (GTDB taxonomy): Bacteria > Desulfobacterota > Desulfobacteria > Desulfobacterales > Desulfobacteraceae > Desulfobacula. The sequence continues at coordinate 3,049 of JBDLIV010000123.1, read as the reverse complement.
GACATAATTGAAGGTGTTGTCAGGGTGATGAGTAATATTCCAGAGCCTGATTCTGACTGGTCATCTGACAAGCCTAATCCATCCAGCAGCTGTGTTCCATATAAACTGTATAATATTGGCAATAACCAGCCAGTGGCCCTTATGGCATTTGTTGAAGCCATAGAAAAAGCCATTGGAAAAAAGGCCAAGAAAGAGTATCTGCCGCTTCAGCCGGGAGATGTTCCTGCAACCTATGCCAATGTGAATGATCTTATAAAGGATACAGGTTTTAAACCCTCTACCTCCATTGAAGTTGGAATAGAAAATTTTATTAAATGGTATAAAGAGTATTACGCATAACAGGAAAAGATTTTTATGGACACAAATACAAAAATTGCAGTTATCGGACTTGGTTATGTAGGTTTACCCCTGGCAATTCATTTTGGAGCAAAATTTCATACAACAGGCCTTGATTTAAAAGAGAGTATTATTGAAAATTGTAAAAAATTTGAAGACCCCACAGGTGAAGTCTCAATCGAAGAATTTGAAAAAGCAAAACTGTTTTACCCAACTTCTGATCCATCTGAAATTTCAGATGCAGATTATATTATAGTGGCTGTTCCAACACCCATAGATCAGGCACGACGTCCTGATTTAAAATATATGGAAAGTTCATCCACAACCGTTGGAAAATTCATGAAAAAAGGTGCTGTTGTAATTTTTGAGTCAACAGTCTATCCCGGTGTTACAGAAGATATCTGTGTTCCTATTTTAGAGAAGATGTCAGGACTTAAATGGAAAGAGGATTTTCATGTAGGATATTCGCCTGAACGGATTAATCCCGGAGATAAAGAGCACACCCTCTCAAGGATTGTCAAAGTAGTTTCCGGAGACAGTGAAGATACCTGTGAAAGAGTAGCTGAACTTTATGAAAGCATTGTTGAAGCAGGAGTTCACAGAACCCAGACCATAAAGGAGGCAGAAGCTGCAAAAGTCATTGAAAATACTCAAAGAGATTTAAACATAGCCCTAATGAATGAACTTGCTCTTATTTTTGATAAATTTGATATTGATACAAAAAATGTTCTTGATGCAGCCTGCTCAAAATGGAATTTCCTTCCTTTTAAACCGGGTCTTGTGGGTGGTCATTGTATTGGTGTTGATCCATATTATCTTACTTTTAAAGCAGAATCTGAAGGTTATCATCCCCAGATCATACTATCCGGCAGGAGAATTAATGATAATATGGGGCGCTTTATTGTTGAAAAAACCATTAAAATGATGATTAATCATGGTTTGAGTGTTAAAAATTCAAAAATTGGAGTTCTAGGACTTACCTTTAAAGAAGACTGTCCTGATTTAAGGAACACCAAGATAATAGATATTATTGATGAGCTTAAATCCTATGGAACTGATGTCCTGGTGCATGATGTGATCTCTGAAAGCAAACAGGCCTTTGAATATTACAATGTAGACTTATGTGAATGGGAAGATTTGAAGGAACTTTCAGCTCTTATCCTTGCTGTACCCCATAAAGAGTATCTTAACAATCAACTTTCAGACTTTAAAAACATGCTTCTTCCCAATGGCTGTTTCATTGATGTAAAATCAGTGTTTGATCCAAAGGATGCAAAGGAACTTGAACTAAATTATTGGCGTTTGTAAATTAAATTAAGGAGCTTGAAACAATTTCATATACATTCTTAGAAAGACTTCTAACAGATGCAATTCGTTCCACCTCTTTTTTCATTAAAGGCTTTCTTTGATCATCATATTTTTTCCAATGATTAAAACATGATGCCAGTCTTGCTGCCAGCTGGGGATTAATAGAATCCAAAGTAATGATCTGATCAGCAATAAACTTATATCCTGCTCCACTCGCCCGGTGAAAATTGACCTGGTTATTCATGGCAAACATATAGATCAGGGATCTTACCTTGTTTGGATTTTTTATTGAAAAAGCTGAATGTCTTAAAAGTAATTTTACAATATCCAATGTATCATCCAGTGTTGAGCCGGCTTGAACAGCAAACCATTTATCTAAAACAAGTCTGTCTTTTTTCCATTTTGAATAAAACTTTTCAACAGCCCGTGATTTTATCTCTGGATTAATATCAGCAAGGATTGTAAAACCTGCAAGTTCGTCTGTCATATTTTTTGCAGACTCAAAGTGTTTTAAAACAAGCTTGGTTGTAGCTTCTTCTTTTAAGCAGCCAAGATATGATAAAGAGAGGTTTTTCAAACTGCGGTCAGCCATGGCTTCGTGTGATAGACTCAAAGCATCTGATTTAGAGCAAAGCTCAATAGTATCCAAAAAATTATTTCTCAATTGTCCTGCAATTTCTTGTTTTAAAAACAGCCGAGCCTTATGGATGGCATCAACATCAACAATTTTAAAATGATCTTTGATTTCAGTCTCCATTGGCAGGGATAGAGTTCTTGATAAAAAAGCACGATCTCTCTCTTGATCCACTAAAGCTTTTTGAAAAGCATTGATTAAATTTGAAGAGGCAGATGGTTTTTCCCCGGTATGTATACAGTTAACAATTTGGCTGATCTCCTTAATAAACAGAGTTTGTGCCGCATCCCATCTGTTAAACTCATCTGAATCATTTGCCATTAAAAATGCAAGTTCATCATTTGTGAAATCAGTTTCAATTTTTACAGGAGCAGAAAATTGTCTGAAAATGGATGGGAGAGTGTTATCAGGAATATTATTAAAAATAAAGGTCTCTTTATCTTTTTTAAGTTCAATTAATTTTTGGTCATCATGTGCAATATTATTGCCTTTTGTATTTAAGAGTCCAAAACTGACTGGAATATGAAAAGGCTTTTTAATATCCTGATTCTTATCTGGAGGAGTGTCCTGCTCAAAAGTGATTTCAAGCTGTCCAAGTTCATGATCAAATGATCGACTCATTTTAACCCTTGGTGTGCCAGATTGTGAGTACCACAATTTAAATTGTTCAAAATCAAGACCTGAAGCTTCCTGCATAACAAGAACAAAATCTTCTATGGTTACAGCCATGCCGTCAAATTTTTGAAAGTAAAGCTTCATCCCTTTCTGGAA
>JBDLIV010000122.1:0-5494 GCA_039714675.1 Thermodesulfobacteriota bacterium | reverse complement strand
CCCCTTTGCTGCCTTCTACACGACCATTGCATGAATCAAGGACATATTGAATATGGTTTGCCATAACTTTGTCAAGCTCCAGGGATTCCATGGAAAGTTTATTGTTTGAAAATGTTTTTGATTTTATCTCACTGTTTTGAGATATTCCAATATTCTTGAAATAGAGAAAATCTTTTTGATCAAGAATCAAAGAACGCTCCACTGCATTTTCAAGTTCTCTTATATTGCCAGGCCAGTGATATTCCATGAGTTGCTCTATGGTGCCGGGGGCAGGAGTCGGAATATTAAAGCGTTTCATCTCCTTGGATTTTTTTTCTATAAAATGATGCACCAGTGCCGGGATATCTTCTTTTCTTTTCTTTAATGGCGGAATCACAATGGGGAAGACCCTGAGTCTGAAAAAAAGATCGGCCCTGAATTGTTTTAATTCCATCATTTTTTCAAGGTTTTTATGTGTTGCAGCAATGATTCTGATATTTACCCGTATGGTCTGGGTGCTTCCTATGCGGTCGATTTCTTTTTCCTGCAGCACCCGCAAAAGTCTGATCTGTGCTTCAGGAGTGAGTTCTCCTATTTCATCAAGGAAGAGAGTCCCTCCATGGGCACGCTCAATACGACCTCGTTTTTGTGCAACTGCTCCTGTGAAAGCTCCTTTTTCATATCCAAACAGCTCACTGTCCAGAAGAGTAGCAGGGATGGCACCGCAGTTCACCCGTATAAAGGGACCGTCTTTGCGCAAAGATGAGTTGTGAATTGCACTGGCAATAACTTCTTTTCCTGTGCCTGTCTCTCCAAGAAGCAGGACAGGGCTTTCCAGGGGAGAAACCTGACGAACCATTTCCATTACATCCTTTAATCCCAGATCAGCTCCTATTACATTTTCACCTGATATCCTGCGCAATTCATCCTGGAGATATCTGTTGTCGTCTGTGAGAAGATCCTTTAAACTTTTCAGCTCCCTGTACCGCAGACTATTGGTAAGGGCAATGGCACAGGGTTTGCTCAAAAGAGTCAACAAATTGATATGTTCCCGAGTGAATTTTTCTTTTCCATTATTAAAAACACTGAAAACCCCAAGCATTGTTCTTTCAAGAACCAGATCCATGACGATGGCTGACAGATCAGATGCCCCAAGTTTGCTGGCAACAGGGCCTGTAACAGGATCATCTCCCAGCCGGTCAATTAACCTGATACGAACTGAACGCTGGTCTTCAACCTGTCTGCGACCCTTGTCAGACAATTGTATTTTCATCGAAGAAATTTTTCCGGATTTAACATTGGCAAGGGCAATGGTTTCAACAATGCCTGCATTGCGGTGATATACATGGAATCCCATCTGGCCTGCAGGTAAAAAATTGCGTACATATAAAAAATATTGGTGCAGAGCTTTTTCAATCTCAAGACTTCCGCATATTTTCAGTGTTGCCTGGGTAAAAAATTCCTTTTCATCAACTGGCATGGTTGATCCTTCTTAATATATTCTCATGGATTTACATTTTTTGAAAAATAAACTGTCTTATTTGCCAGTATATAGCAAAACTGGATAATAGAACAGTATTTTTTTATAATAAATCAGATTTTTCTCAATATTCATGTTTTTGTATAAAAATATTGCAAACTCTTTATTAATATGCCTAATAATAAGTATGCAGATATCAAGGTATAGTAAAGCACATGAAGTCAAGAAATAATAAGCTTGTTTTAATTATAAGCCTGCTTCTTATTATCGGGTTTACAGCAACAAGCCTGGCAAGCTATTATGTTTCAAGGGCATCATTAAGGTCTCATATTCAGCTAAATGAACTTCCATTAACCTGTGAGAATATCTATTCTGAAATTCAAAAAGATCTTCTTCCCCCGATTTTTATCTCATCTCTCATGGCAAATGACACTTTTTTAAAGGAGTGGGTAATTGAAGGTGAAAATGATATAGATAAAATAACCCGGTATCTTAATGCAATTCAGAAAAAATATAATACAATTACAAGTTTTTTTGTCTCGGAAAAAACAAGGAATTATTATCATGCAGATGGAATTTTAAAAAAAGTAGACCCTGAAAACGAGAGTGATAAATGGTATTTCAGGGTAAGTTCCATGAAACCAAGTTATGAAATGAATGTTGATCCTGATATGGCCAACAATGAATCAATGACTGTTTTTATAAATTACCGGGTTTATGATTATGAGAATAATTTTATTGGAGCAGCCGGGGTCGGCCTTGCAGTTACTGCTGTAAAAACACTTATTAAAAAGTATCAGAAAAACTATGATAGAAATATCTACTTTATCGATGATAAGGGAGATATACTGCTCAATGGGTCAAATATGTTAAACAGGGTGCGCAATATTTCCCAGATTCAAGGTCTGTCAAGTCATGCAGATGAAATTTTATCAAAAAGAAGCACCTATTTCACATACAAAAAAAATGGAAAAACAATCCATTTAAATACAAAATATATACCTGAACTCAAGCTCTTTTTATTTGTTGAGCAGGCAGAAACAAAATCAATGGGAAAAATTTTTAATACTCTGCTTGCAAATTTTGCTGCCTGTGCCGTAATCACTATTATTATCCTGCTTTTAACAAATTTGACAATCTCATCTTTTCAGGGCAGGATTGAAAAAATGGCATCCACAGACGTATTAACAGGTATCTATAATCGTCATGCTTTTGATATTATTATGCATCAGGTTATTAAAGGTGCCAAGCGGAAAGATCTTAACCTCTCAATAATCTCCTTTGATATTGATCATTTTAAAAAAACTAATGATGAATTCGGCCATCCGGCAGGGGATTTAGTCATTAAAAATATTGTCACCCTGACAAAGAATATCATAAGAGAGTCTGATGCATTTTGCAGATGGGGTGGTGAAGAGTTTTTAATTCTTTTAAAAGATTGCAGTATTGATGATGCTTATTTGATTTGTGAAAAAATCAGAGAAGCTGTTTTCAATACAAATGTTGTTTATAAAGGGGAAAAGATTTTTTCAAGCATAAGTCTTGGAGTAGCACAGCATCATCCTGATGAAGATCAGATCAGTCTGTTATCCCGCGTAGATAAACTTTTAAACCTTGCAAAACAAAATGGCAGAAACAGATCTGAAAAAGAGACCTCTGTACCTGTTTAACCCACTCACAGCATCACTTCTCCTCTCCCACACTTCTGAGCTTAAAGATCATGCAAAGTGCTATAACTGTCAAATAGAACAGAAAATTTTTTATTTGTCATACAAAATATTGTATAGCAAGTATAAGTGATTGATTTATTATTATATTATTCAAATGGTACGCTTTTTGCTGTTATTCCAGCGAATGGAAGGTAGACATCCTGCAACGGGTCGAAGGATATACCTTATTACATTGTAGTAAATATTCAAATAATAAAAAGCAGGAGAGAACAGATGGAAATAAAGAAAATTTGTGTTTTGGGAGCAGGACTCATGGGAGCAGGTATTGCACAGACTGCAGCCCAGGCAGGCTTTGATGTAAGTATCAGGGATATGGAAGACCGTTTTGTGGAAAATGGAATGGCTGCTATTAAAAGTAATCTTGACAGGGCTGTTTCCAAAGGGAAAATGGAAAAAGATGAAGCTCAAAAGGTTATGGGCAGGATTAAAGGAACCACAGATCTTAAAGAGGCAGCCCATGATGCTGATATGGTTATTGAGGCCATTATTGAAGTCATGGAAGTTAAAAAACAGGTTTATAAAGAACTTGATACAATTTGCAAAAAAGAGACCATATTTGCTTCCAATACGTCTGGTCTGTCAATTACCGAAATGGCAAGTGTCACAACAAGATCCGGCCAGGTCATTGGAATGCATTTTTTTAATCCTGTTCCTGTTATGAAACTTGTTGAACTGATTAAAGGTTTCTCCACAAGTGATGAAACCCTTGAAATTGCAAAAGCCTTTGTTGAAAAGATCAAAAAAACTGCAATTGAAGTGCAGGAGGCTCCAGGCTTTGCTGTAAACAGGATTTTATGCCCCATGATCAATGAGGCTATTTTTGTTCTTGCAGAAGGTATTGCCACTGCAAAAGATATTGATGACGGTATGAAACTTGGAGCAAACCATCCAATTGGTCCACTCGCACTTGCAGACATGGTAGGTCTTGATACCATCCTTTTTGTCCTTGACGGATTCCATAAAGAGCTTGGTGAAGACAAATACCGTCCTGCCCCTCTGCTTAGAAAAATGGTCAGGGCAGGGCATATCGGCAGGAAAAGCGGTAAAGGTTTTTACGATTACACTAAATAATCAAGGGGAAAAATATGGCACAACTTGTTGCAGATAGAAGAGATGTGGATTTTGTACTTCATGAACAATTGGAAGTAGAAAAATTAAGTGAATTTGAAGAGTTTACAGATTTTAATAAAAAAACCATTGATCTTGTTGTTTCAGAAGCAAGAAATCTTGCACTTAAAGAGCTTGAACCATGCATGAAAGAGGGAGACGAACAGGGATGTGAGTTTAATAATGGAGAGGTAAAAGTTCCAGAAGCTTTTCACAGGGTGTATGATCTGTTTAAAGAGGGTGAATGGATAGCCATGTGTGATGATCCTGAATATGGCGGTCAGGGCATGCCTTCCACGGTAGGTTTGGCAGCAAATCACTATTTTCATGGGGCAAATTCTCCTTTTATGCTGCATGTTCTTCTTGGCCATGGAGCAGGAAAACTTGTGGAACGCTTTGGTACAGACAAACAAAAAGAGCTTTTTCTTGAAAAGATGTACACAGGTGAGTGGGGGGGTACAATGCTTTTAACTGAGCCGGAAGCTGGCTCTGATGTTGGAGCATTGACCACAAAAGCTGTGAAAAACAGTGACGGAACATACTCTATTACTGGAAACAAGATTTTTATATCTTCAGGAGATAATGATCTTGTGGATAATATAATTCACCCTGTACTCGCAAGGATAGAAGGTGCACCCGAAGGGACGGCAGGTATTTCTCTTTTCCTTGTTCCAAAATTTCATGTCAATGATGAAGGAATCATGGGTGAACGCAACGATATTTTCTGTACCGGCATTGAAAAGAAAATGGGAATTCATGGCAGTCCCACATGTTCTCTTGCCCTTGGAAGTAAGACTCAGTGTATTGGAACTCTTCTTGGCAAAGAAAACAAAGGTATGCGAGCCATGTTTGTCATGATGAATGAGGCCCGTCTCGGAGTAGGCATGCAGGGATTATCATTTGCATCTGCCTCCTATCTTAATGCTATAAATTATGCAAGGGAACGGGTACAGAGTAAACACATTCAGGCAGGAAAGGATTCTTCTTCAGTTACCATTATTCAGCATCCGGATGTCAGGCGAATGCTCTTGAAGATGAAATCATACACAGAAGCCATGAGAAGCCTTATTTTTTATGTGGGTATGCTTGAAGATCTCAAAAAGATTGGTCAAGATGTAGCAAGGAATCAGGGTATTATTGATGTTCTTATTCCCGTGGCAAAAGGGTATGTCACTGACAGGGCATTTGAAATATGCAG
>JBDLIV010000121.1:0-5498 GCA_039714675.1 Thermodesulfobacteriota bacterium | reverse complement strand
CCTCTTGAAAAAACCTTTCCCCATGAACTGATTGACCCAAGACGGGTGGAAAACCTTATTACAAAGCTCAATAGATCTGATGTTTTTACCAACCCTCCCATTGTGGCTAAATCAAAAGATTGTTACGTGGTACTGGATGGTGCAACCCGGGTCTCTGCGTTTAAAAAACTGGGCTATCCCCATATCATCGTTCAGGTTATTGAAGATAATTATAAATTAGACACATGGTTCCATGCCATCCGCAAAATTGAAATGGATAAATTCATAGACCTGCTCAATGATTTGCCGGAAATTACCATGATTAAAAGTGATATAAAAACTGTTCAGACAGGGATAGTAGAACACGGCGGGCTTTGTTATATTCAAACCGTTGATAAAACAATTTATCACATTCTGCCAAAACCCGGTGTCAATCACTTAGATGCACTCAACAAGCTCACAAACGCTTATATCAATGCAAGCCATGTTACAAGGACTACTGATTATAATATTGACACCATTGCCAGTGAATTCCCCGATCTTACAGGCATTGTTTTTTTTCCTGTTTTTACCCTGGATCAGGTCATCCAAATCGCAGGTACAGGCAATGTAATGCCGGCAGGGATTACCCGTTTCATCATCCCTGGCCGTGTCATGCGCCTGAATGCAAGCTTTGACACCCTGACATCAGACATGGATCTGAATAAAAAGAATAAATGGCTTTATGATCTGGTATTGGAAAGATTATCCAAAGATCAGGTCAGGTATTATGCCGAACCGATCTACCTTATGGACGAATAACAAAGGCGTGCCCTTTTAATGGGATACCCCGCCGCAAGCAGCGGGGTATCATACCCAAAAGCATTCAACTCCTAATCACTGGCTGCTACAGCCTGCATTTCCGGTGCAACTTTTTTATTGATGAGATGTAATACTCCCAACACAGCAAAAACAATCAAAATAATAATCGTACACATGGCATTTGCACTGGCTGTCCAGCCATCATTGTCAAGCATGATGATCTCAATTGCAGCCAGATGCACAGAAGCAGATACCAGAAAAATTACTGCACTGATGGTTGTCATTGATCTCATGAAAAAATAGATAAAATTCTGGAAAAAAGCCACCCTTGATAAAGGAAAGATAATAGAGAAAAAGGTTCTTATAGTATCTCCTCCCAAGGCCATTGATGCTTCCTCAATGGATGAATCTATGTTTCTTAAATTGGAAATACTGGATAAAACCCCTAATGTGAAATTACAAACCACAATATTAATAATTATAATCCAGGGTGTACCATAGAAAAAATAGTATGGTTTGTTAAACGCCAGAATAAATCCAAGCCCCATTACCAAGCCGGGTATGGCTGCCGGCATTACAGAAAGAAAATAAAGGGTTTGCTTAAAAAACGGTCTTCGGGTTTCCATAACATAAGACGCCACTAAGGTTAGAAAAGAGCCGATCAGGCCGACCATCAAAGAAATCCATACACTGGTCCAGATAGCGGAATAGCCGCCAATGGAAGGAAATGTGTAATGATCCAAAGTTAAAGACCAGTCATAGGGCCATGTTTTGACAAAGGAACCGATAATCACGGTGGCAAAAACAATGATAATGGATAAGCAGATAATAATATTATAAGTGGAGAAACAGATTTTTTTCAAAGTTCTTGAAGGAGGTATAAAAGGTTGTGCCGCACCACTGATCATTGAAAACGTCTTTCTGGAAATATAATAGTTTAACATAAATGCCATCAGAGAGGGCACCAGAAGAATAATCGCAATGGTTGCACCCAGATCAAACCTATATAAATTTGTAACCTGTGAGTATATCTCTGTTGCCAGCACATTATAATTTCCACCGATAACAACCGGATTTCCAAAGTCTGTAATCGTTAAATTAAATGTCAACGCCGCAGCACTCAGTATCCCATACTTTGCTGACGGCAGAGTAATTTTCATAAATGTCTTAAAAGGTGATGCTCCCAAACTTTCTGCAGCTTCATCCAGCCGGATGTCAACAGCAGATAATGTTGTAAACAAAATTACAAATGAGTGTGGCAGACAATATAATACTTCAGAGACAATAATGCCGACAGATCCATAAATATTCCAGTCCGTTTCAAACAAATGAGAAGTAATCAATCCATTTCTGCCAAACAGGTATATCAAAGCCAGTGCCTGCATGATGGACGGCGCTATCAACGGCATCATAATAATATTTCGATAGGCACCTTTAAATCGAATTGTTGTTCTGGTTAATGCATAGGCAAAGAAAAATGTAACTATTGTGACAATAATTGTCGTCATAATTGAGATATAAAGGCTGTGCCACAATGCATTTACAGTGTATGCCGTTGTAAAATATTTATAAAAATTAACTAAAGTAAATGTTGAAAATCCAACTTTCCCACCCTCAAAAAAACTTAATTGCAGAATGGTAAGCAGGGGGAATATCATAAAAAAAAGAAGTAACCCGCCAATACAAATTGTAACCGACGGCACAATAAATTTATCAAATTCCATCCGGGAGGCCGGAACCTTGTATTGTTCCAACGTTTTAGCTGTGTTTGCAGTTGTTTCCATGTTTTTATCCTGACAATTGTTTTTATTTAAAAATTTAGATTACATATTTGCAGCAAATACATGGAAAGAATCAGGCGGGAAATAGAGATTGACAGAATCTCCCCTTGTTAATCCCAGTTCTTCATATCTTTTTTCAATAACATCAACATTAATTTCAGTACCATCAATATTGAAAGTCAATTGAACAACTGCGCCTAAAAAAGTAACAACTTCAATTTCAACTTTTACAAGATTTGATGGCTCAAAATCCTTGGTTATCTCTTCATCAGTCAATAGCTCAATTTTTTCAGGACGAATGGCAACATTTATTTTATTATTTTTAGATCCATTGATTCCATCAATTTTTAACTGGTTTTCCCCTAACTTTAAAGTATTGTTCTGATGGGTGCCGGTAATAAAATTGGATGTTCCTACAAATTCTGCAACAAAGCGGGACTGCGGTTTACGATATATATCCCATGGTGTCCCCACCTGCTTTATGTCACCATTTTCCATAATAACCACACGATCTGCCATGGAAAGGGCTTCTTCCTGATCATGGGTTACATATATCATTGTAATTCCCAGATCTTTTTGCAGCTTTTTAATGACCACTCTTAATCTTACTCGTATTTTTGCATCCAACGCACTTAACGGCTCATCCAGTAACAACACCTTGGGTTTGATAGCAATGGCACGTCCAAGTGCCACACGCTGCTGCTGACCACCACTCAGTTGCGCAGGGTAATGGGTTTTCCATTCAGTCAATCCCATTAGATTAAGCATCTCTTCAACCCGGTCTTCAATGAGATTTTTAGGAGCTTTTCGCATTTTCAATCCAAATGCAATATTTTCTGCGACTGTCATGTTAGGAAATAACGCATATGACTGGAAAACAATTCCAAAATTACGTTTTTGCGGAATTATATCTGATATATCCTGGTTATCATACATCAATGTTCCAGAGGATTGCTTTTCAAATCCGGTTATAATCCTCAGCAATGTGGTTTTCCCGCATCCACTGGGGCCGAGGAAACAAACAAACTCCCCGGGATCAACAGTCAAATTTACATCTTTAACAGCGATTAGTGAACCAAAATTTTTATTAATATCTTTTAATACCAGTTTTTTGGACATGTTCCCTCTTTCTTTTGTTCAATACAATACTGATGGCGAATGCAGTGTTTTGCACATTCGATTGCAAACCTCTTAACCACAACATTTTTGTTTTAAATGATGAATTCCTGCTTGCAGGCAAAATGAAGTCCCGCAAATTAATATTTTACGGGACTCCCTAAGAATATTATTCTTTAACTTTTCAGGTTGAAACTGAAGAATATCTCTTCAAACCTATTTTAGAAATAGATTTGACCAAACTTCCAGTATCTCTCCTCTATGCTTTGCCTGCCATGGAAAATCCATTGGGGCTAAATTAATTGAAGACAATGCCGGCATTCCTTTTGGTCCTTGGATCCCTGGATAACTCACGCCCAGTTTCAATTCAGCATAAGCATTCATTGCATTTTTACTGATAGCCCAATCCAGGAATTTTTTGGCTGCGGCTTTATTTTTAGCACCTTTTGCCAATGCATTTGATTCCAGCTCAAAACCAACACCTTCTTCAGGAAGAATCATGTTAACCGGAAAACCTTTCTTTTTTAATGAAGAATATACAAAAGCAAATGAACAACCAATGGCATATTCACCAGCAGCAGTTAATTTTGCAGGCTTTGAACCACTCTTAATATATTGGCCCATATTAACATCCAGTTTTTTCAAATAATCCCAGGCAAGATTATCTTTAATGGGCTTATTTTTATAATCAGGATCCATCATAACCAGTAAACTGGCAATTTGTAAAAACCCGGTACCGGAACTGGCAGGGTTTGGCATAATCAACTTGCCTTTGTAGGCGGGATTTAATAGATCATTCCAGCCCTTAGGTGCTGGTAAATTTTTCTTTTCCATCACTTTGGTATTTGTTACAAAAGCAGCTGCATATAAATCCATTGCTGTCCAATAGCCATCCGGGTCTTTAAAATTACCAGGAATCTTGTCCCATCCCGCGGGTTTATAAGGTTCAATCATACCTGTTTCAACAAAGCCCGCCAAGTTTGTGACAGCCCAGCCCCAGATAACATCAACCTGAGGATTGTCTTTCTCAGCCAGCATCCTGGCACCAAGCTCACCGGTTGACAAACGAATCGCCTGGATATCAAGTGATGGCAAGTCTTTTTTAGCAACAGCCAGATATTTTACAATTTCGTCATTCTCAAGAGATGTGTAAATAACGACTTTATCTTTTGCAAAACCTATTCCTGTAAAGACAAATAGTGAAAACAAAGTCAAACTGATAATCAAATTTAATTTTTTCATAATCCGGTTCTCCTTAACTGTTTCTAAATTGGGAATAGAGCAATTCCCTATTCCGGTATTTACTCACAAAACAAAAATTACGCTTTAGTCAGCTTTTCTTTCCTGGCAGCATTCAGCCAGACAATTTTATTCAAAGAGAACTTAGAATATGAGCTTTAGTTTTGTCAAGAGGAATATAAAATTCACTTGGGTTACGGTGGACCTCAAAGCTTGAACAGCTTCAATTTTATGCCCTTTTTATTCGTTCTGTTTAATACAATTAAAAAACCGGTGATGTATGGAAATTATGACCACCGGAGAATAGCTTTTTTAGAATCGACTAAATAATATTTTATATTGATATCACAATCATAATTTTGTCCTTGATTTTTTAAACCAGCCAGCTACATCATCAAACTCCATAGTACACCGGCAGCAATGGCTGAGCCAATAACACCGGATACATTAGGTGCCATGGCATGCATGAGCAAAAAGTTCGTAGGGTCTTCCCTCTGGCCAACTACCTGAACAACGCGGGCTGAATCCGGCACAGCAGACACACCAGCCGCACCGAGCAAGGGATTGATTTTTGATTTTAAG
>JBDLIV010000120.1:0-5527 GCA_039714675.1 Thermodesulfobacteriota bacterium | reverse complement strand
TGCAAATTTAATCTCAGGGCTACTGCAGGGTTGCTGTTAACCTGGGGGTAAGACTTAATTCCGGATTCCCCGAGGTTGTCAAACATCATGGCTTCCTTATACAACTCTGCATGTTTAGGATGAACCGTAACGACCAGATCATCCAGTTTAAAATATTCCATGGCATATTTCAGCATGATTTTTTTGCCATACATGAGAAGATTGTGTGATCCATCCCTGCATTCAGGATGCGTGGCAAGACATCCAACCTCACCAATCGTTCGTCCTCGACTTCTCAGATGGTCCAGTTCTCTTTTATAAATTTGATCCATTGGCAATCCATCGGATGAATCCGGGAACAGGCTCAGGGTGAATATAACTTTTTCATTTTTTTTCCCGATAAATACCTTGGTTTTTTCAAAAAAATGATTTTTAAGGATTCTATATGAACTGGATGCTTCATCTGCATTGATATACCCTTCTGCAGTATAGACATCTTGGACAAGCTTTAATGCGGCAAAATAATCATCAGCACAACTGGCAGCTTTAAAATAATATTGGGCCATTTTCAGATCATCTATTTTTATCAGTTGTCGTAACTGTGCATTTTTAATTGATTCTTTTCTAAATCCAGTCATAGCCACCCTTTCTCTTGAGTCTTTCGTTTATGAGCAAATCATTTTGCAGCAAAGTAGTAAGCTCATTTAATTTTTTGTCCTATAAACATGAACTAAGAAAGCAATAATGATACCAGAGGGGTGGTTTGATTTGTGAAAGTGTAGTAAAAAATTTTTTTTAACCCATAAATAACTATAATTTCAAGTTGTTATCATAAAAAGGAGATCTGTAAATATTTCCGGAAACAGGATACAGTGATGGATGGAAGCGATAAATTTTTAATAAAAGTGTATGAAGAACACTTCAGTTTATTAGAGTTTTAATATAACTATTTGAAAATATGTTAAAAATAGAAATTACTTATGGTGTATGAAAAACAATACATGAATATTAAAGCTGTGATAAATTGTTTTTAAAACCATTGCCTGCAAAGGGTTTCACTAGCATGTATGGAGAACACTACACTGTGTCTCTGAAGTCTTCGGCTTTCAGGTCACATTTTTTCATCAGATCATAAAAGTCAGCCCTGTATTTACCGGCCAATTTTGCTGCCCGGCTCACATTCCCTCTGGTGAGTTGAAGCAGCTGAATGATATAGTCTTTTTCAAAATCCAGCTTTGCTTCTTTAAACGGTTTTAATTCATTGTGGACATCTTCAGGCTCCAGCAGGATCAGATCCTGTGGGATGACAGGGGTACTTGACATTGCAACACAGTATTCAACAACATTTTTCAATTCCCTGATATTCCCGGGCCAGGGTGCATTGATCAGTTTTTCCATCGCAGCAGGTGAAAACTGGCTGACATTTCTTTCCATCAGCTGATTGAATTCATTTAAAAAACAATGGGCAAGGATGGGGATACAGGCTCGTCTTTCCCTCAAAGGCGGCAAGGTTATTGGAATGACATGAATTCTGTAATAAAGGTCTTCTCTAAAGCTCCCTTTGGATATTTCATCTGACAGATTTTTATTTGTAGCCGCAATAACACGAGCCTCAAATTTGATCTTTTTATCTCCGCCCAATGGGTAAAATTCATTTTCCTGCAACACCCTGAGCAGCTTAGCCTGAATAGAGACCGGTATTTCAGATATCTCATCAAAGAAAAACGTGCCGTTCCGTGCCTGCTGCAAAAATCCTTTTTTGTTTTTTTCAGCACCTGTGAACGCTCCTTTTTTAAAGCCGAAAAGTTCACTTTCGAAAAGGGATTCCGGAATAGCTGCACAATTGATGGCAATAAACGGACCGTCTCTCCTTGGACCTGCCAAATGGATGGATTTGGCAACCAGCTCCTTGCCGGTGCCACTCTCACCGTCTATCAATATATTGGAATCGGTTCCAGCGGCCTGGGCAATTTTTTTTAGGACGATTTTCATATTTTCATCTTTAGCGATGATGTTTTCAAAACCGAATTTGTCAGACACCATGCCGCGGAGATCTTTTACTTCTTTTGTTAATTTGTTTTTTTCAAGACATCGTTTGACATGATGGATCAACTCGGTATCTTTGAACGGCTTTGTGAGATAACTATACGCACCTTTTTTGATGGCATATACAGCTTTTTTAATGGTACCGTAAGCGGTCAAAATGATCACCGGCAGTTCCGGGTCGATTTTATTGAGCGATTCCATCAGTTCAATACCGGTTTCATTTTTTAGTTGATAATCAATGATGGCCAGGTCAAAAAAAATATCCTTCATTTCAGCCAGGGCATCTGAACCGTTTGACACAGCAATGACCCTGTATTTTTCAACCTCAAGCCTCATTCTAAGGATTTTTAATAAAGCAAGGTCATCATCTACTATTAATATAGTTTCCATTTTGAATATCCCAGAGTTATAAATTGTCATCAATCACTGGCATTCATTTCTCAGCAGGCTTTTTTTCTCCGTCCATATCTGGGTTTCCGGTAACCTTGTCCGGGTTCAGATCTATTTCCTTTAATCGTTCGATTTGATCTTGAAGGCCTTTGTTTTCATTTTTAAGGTTTTGTATTTTTTTGACCAGTTTATTCATGCCCAATAATTTTTTTTCAAGAACATCGACTTCTTTTTTCAACAAACTAGTGGCCAGGATTAATACCTTTGTCTGCTCTTCATCCAATCGGGTTTTCTCGTAAAGGGCATGTATCTCTTTTTCATCAGCGATTATACGGGTCAATAAATCTGATATCAGTCGAGAATTTTTAATATAATTAGACAAAACCATGTCATTTATATTGGTGATTTTCTTGTAGTAGTTCAATATGCGTTGATTTTCCCTTTCAGCTGATTTGAAATTCTTTTCCAAGACGAAATCATGGGTGGTGATCAGATATTTTTTTTCATTTGTATCAACCGACGTGGGTGTAGTTCGCACCTGAATTAAGTTTTGGCAGCTGCTTAAAAACAGGCTGATCACAATATAGCAGGTAAGGTAAAAAGGATTTTTGTACCTTTGGAATACTGGCTTTGTGCCCATATGTCACCTCCATGTGCCTTGATGATATATTTTGCGATTGAAAGTCCCAGTCCGGTTCCCATTCGAGTACCAAGACCATTGTCGATCTGCTTAAATTTATAGAAAATATTTTCAAGATATTCAAGTTTTATTCCAGGGCCGTTATCCTCCACTGCCATCATCAGATTTTTACCGGAATCTACGGCCAGACAACTGATAACTACTTCACCCTTTATCGGCGTGAATTTCAGGGCATTGCCGATTAAATTATCCAGAACTTCTATGATTCTGTCTTCATCAATACAAACGTCTGGGAGATCAGGAGATGGTGGTAAAAATTCAAGGCTAATTTGCTTTTTCTGTGACAATGGTGCAAGTTTCAGGATTGATTTCCGGACAATATCGGGCAGACTGGTTATGGTGCGGTTGTATTCCATCCGTTTGGCTTCCATTTTGGAATAATCAAGAATTCTCATGACTGAGTTTAAAAGCCGGTTGCATTCTTCTTGGATCAGAATAAAGAGCTCCTTCTGCTTTTGGGGATTATCCGAATAAAATCCCTTGGAGAGCATGGTAGATGCTTCTTTTATTGAGGTTACAGGTGTTCTCAGTTCATGGGACACATGGCTGACAAAATCAGCTTTCAAACTATCTATTTCTTTTAACCGTCGGCACATGGCATTAAAATGCAATGATAGATCATGAATCTCTTTTGGGCCTTTGATCGTTTGAATTTCCTCAAAATGTCCCAGGGAGATGTCCTTGGTTTTTTCCTGAAGGCGGGTGACGGATTTTGTAATTGCCCGGGTGTTGAAGGTGGCAATAATGATCCCTAAAAAAACAGTCAAGACTGTAGTAATGATGGTTACAATAATAATTCGATGACTCATCTGGCTTGACAGGTTTGTTTTATCGGTAATAATGCTCCGTGTGATGGCAAGATTTTTTTTTAAGTTTTCAGCCATATTTTTAAGATGGGGATTGCTCTCATTATAAAAGAGTTTCATATCAATTTTTTCACCGGTTTTTATCTGGGTGGCCTTTTCATCAAATAGGGCCAAATAACCATTAAAAGATGCAAGAATTTGGAAAAGAAACTCTTTTTGTTCATCCGTCTCCATGAGGTCAGTAAAAGTTTCAAAATCCTTTTTTATAGTTGCTCTAACGTCTACAAACCGGTTGTAATAATCAATATCCCCGGATACAAAATATTTTTCACCAAACTTTACAAGTGACGCAAGGGAATCTAAAAAACGATCCCCCATAATGATGCTTTCCTGGTTTTTTACAACAACTTCACGGATAACTTTCTGAAGCCCTGTAAGGTTGAAGACCATAACACTACCAAGGGTAAAAACAAGTAAAAGGACGATAACATTTCCTATCACCAGGCGTTTAAATATGGTAAATGGTTTCATGAAGCTCCATTTTGAATCAGATCACTTGTGTGTTAGCCTTGCCGGCTTTAAAAAAAAGAATATACAGAACAGATATGATTCGTATAATGGGCATTGATTTTTACCTGGTCAATAGAGTTCAATTTTTAACATAAAAGAAATGCTTACAATAGGATAAGTCAATGCTTTTTGTCAAGAAATATATGAAAAATTTTATAGAGCTTAAATATCATCCAGCCCAACAAGAACACAACTTTTACTTATAACTCATTAGAAAATTATTTCCGCAATAATCGTGTTAAAAAGAGATAAAAATATAGAGAATATCCAGACTGTCTGTTATGTGAATTATTATAGCTGTGAAAAACAGTAATTTCTATATTTGGTATTTATATGGTTGGCTGTTTTATTGAAAATATGTTAACAAAAATGACTGGATTTACATATTATGTATAAAATATTGAGTTTAACAGGCAAATTAAGGAGAGAATCATGTTTGAAATTGATAAGAGTGTTATGCTTTTGATTGATGTCCAGGGTCAGCTTGCTCAGTTAATGTATGAAAAAGATAAATTGTTCAATTCACTTGGTATAATGATCCAGGGGATGAAAACTCTTGGAGTCCCGATCATCTGGATGGAGCAGATACCAAAAAATTTAGGTCCCACAACAGAAGTGGTTGCAAAATATATGACTGATGAAGAACCCATTGAAAAGTTTTCCTTCTCCTGCTGCAATGAACCTGAATTTATGGATAAATTCAAAAAAGCAGGAAGAACCCAGGTGCTTTTAACAGGAATTGAAACCCATATATGTGTTTTTCAAACCGGATATGACTTGATCAAAAAGCACGAATGTGATGTCCAGGTTATTTCCGATTGTGTCTCTTCAAGAACTAAGGAAAACAAAGAGATCGGTATCCAGCGCATTGTTCAATCCGGTGGTGAGGCCAGTTGTGTTGAAATGATCTTTTTTGAATTATTACAAGCTGCAAAGGGTGATGAGTTCAAGCAGATTATTAAATTAATAAAGTAGATCGGTTATATAATATGAAAAAACAAGACAATTACCAGGGATTTGAGCAGGGACCCATACG
>JBDLIV010000119.1:0-5544 GCA_039714675.1 Thermodesulfobacteriota bacterium | reverse complement strand
TATTCAGAATTATTGATGTTGAGCTCAAAATCAGATGATCTTAGAGATAATAAACTGAGTTCCATAAAATCCCAGGCAGTCAAGCTTGGAACAATTACAAAAAAATTATCAAATATTACACACTATAGTACTCTTGATTATCCTGGAGATACTAAGATAGTTGATATATGGCGTGCCAGCAGTGATGCAGAGTGCTAAAAAGAGGCGTGATGTCTTTTGAAATAAAAGGTCTCGGTTATTACTCTTCCAAAGATACTTCTTTGTCTTGGGCAATGTAGTCGAGATGCCTTTCAATAAAGGCACGCGACTCTCTGTTTGGATCAAATCTGTCTGAATAATAGTTTAAAACCCACCACAGATTATTTAATTTTTCAGTATCGTCCTGCCATAAGGATACAGCTTTTTTTATAGCTTCAGGTGTGTTAAACTCAGAATCGATTTTAATATAGAAATCATAACACATGGTCCGTGTGAATGGCTTTAGGTCAAGCACCTTGACTGTATTCCGGTCTATCATTCCTGCCTCCTTAAGAATCTAAGATTTAGGCTGCTCCATGCTGTTTTAAAAAAAAGTATATCAATACCTGTGGAAAGTAAAGTATAAAGAGGAAAAATTGAGTTGCCATAATCTGTAAGGATAAGTTAAGTTATATAAAAAGAAGAGGATAGTATTTGTTTTGAAAAAAAAAATAACATTTGTAATCGGAGGGTGCAGAAGTGGTAAAAGCTCTTTTGCCCTGGATCAGGCAAACAGAGAAAAAGGGGGAGCTAAAATTTTTATTGCCACATCTGTGCCCGTTGACTCTGAAATGGAAAAACGGGTGAAAAAACATCAAGATGAGCGGGGGGGTGACTGGCATACAATTGAAGAGCCTGTCAAGATTTATGAGAAAATTAATCAATACTCTAAAGATGCCAGTGTGATCCTTGTGGACTGCCTGACTTTATGGGTATCCAACCTCTTATTATATCCCTTTGATCATGATCAATTTGACAAAGCTGTGAAACATCTGGAGAATTCACTTGAATTATGCAAGTGCCCTGTGTTCCTGGTTTCCAATGAAGTTGGTACAGGCATTGTGCCGGAAAATAAAATTGCGAGACAATTCAGAGATTTTGCAGGATTTGTCAATCAGAGGGTTGCAAAAGCTGCTGACAGGGTTGTTATGACCATTGCAGGGATTGATGTTCAGATAAAACCACGGCAATAGATGAGTAAACATGCAATATAAATATATTTTCGGACCGGTTTTATCCCGCCGTCTGGGCATCTCCCTTGGAGTTGATCTGGTGACCCATAAGACCTGCAGCCTTGACTGTGTCTATTGTGAGTGCGGTAAAACTACCAACTTGACCCTTGAACAAAAAGAGTATGTCAGGTTCAGTGATATAAAAAAAGAGCTGGATCATTTTTGGACTCATAATGATGACCCTGATTATATAACTTTTTCAGGAGCAGGTGAGCCAACCTTGAACAACAGGTTAGGTCAGATTATTGAATATATCAAGGAGAATAAACCCCATATCAAGACTTCTGTTTTGACCAATTCAACTCTTTTTGATGATCCAGCAGTAAGAAAGGCACTTTTAAAGGCCGATCTTGTAATCCCTTCCCTTGATGCTGTATCTAAAAAGGCATTTGTCAGAATTAACCGGCCTGATAAAGGTTTGAATATTAATGATATCTTAAAGGGCATTGAAATTTTTGCCAGAGAATACAAGGGTAAAATCTGGCTGGAAATTTTTATCCTGCCAGGGTTCAATGACAGTGAATCAGATCTGATTTTATTAAAAGAAGCCATTAACAGAATAGATCCTGATTTAATACAGCTCAATACCCTGGACAGACCTGGAACTATTTCTGAGATTGAGCCCGCATCAAAATTTGAGCTTGAAAGAGTGAGTGAAATTTTAGGGTTTGACAATATTGAAATTATTGCAAAAATTGATGAAAATATAAAAGCCAATCCTGAAATAGAACAAAAAGATATTAAGGCGGCCATAATAAAAACCATTAATCGAAGACCTTGTACAAAACAGGACTTATTACAGCTTCTGGGTGTTGATATTCAAATACTGGAAAAGAATATAACCATGCTTGAACAAGAAAAAATGATTATTGGAAAACTTCAGAAACGGGGTGTTTTTTATCAGACAATAAAAGATGTTAATTCATGAAAAATATTTTTACAGATTTTAGATCTGCTGTTTTATTTATTACTGTTCTTCCTGCCGGGAAAAATGTTGCCTACTCTCCAATGGGTATGATCAAGTTTTTTCCTGTTGTAGGATTGATATTGGGTGCAGGCCTTATACTTTTTGATGTGATTGTCTCATGGCTTTGGCCACCTGGTGTTGCAGCAGTTCTGGATGTTGTTTTTCTTGTTGTTATGACAGGAGCATTCCATCTCGATGGTCTCGGGGATACAGCAGACGGTCTGTTCAGTCACAGGTCAAAACAAAGAGCACTTGAGATTATGAAAGACAGCAGGACAGGGATGATGGGACTTGTGGCAGTATTCTGCATCCTTGCTGTTAAAGCAGCAGGGATTTATTCCATCAAAACAGGGGCAACCCTTTTTCAAACCTTTACGCTATTGTTGATAATTCCGGCATATTCAAGAGCTGCAATGATTTTTGGTATAAAATTTTTAAATTACGGAAGAGAAAAGGTTGGTACAGGTCTTGATCTGTTTAAAAAAGAGATTGGATTAAAGGATTTTGGTTTTTTTCTGATTCCAATAGTTATTTCCCTGTTTCTCGGATATAAAACTCTGGTTTTAAATTTTGTTTTTTTTGGGACCCTTTTGGTTGTGATGGGATTTTATAAAAAGAAATTGAATTGTATCACAGGAGATATGCTGGGTGCCATGAATGAGATCATGGAAGCTGTTTTGTTCCTAGCCACAGGAGCACTGATTATTTAATGTTTGGACGAAAACTCACCCATTTGCTTCGTTGCTTCAAAATTGTGCCAAATTTTAAAACTGGCCTCATGTACTACAGTACACTCCGGTTTCAATATTTTTTGCGCCTCACATATGGGCAATTTTTAATCCAAACATGAGTTTTCGGACAAACACTATTTAGGAAATAACTGTAAACAAGTATTTTGAAGGAGAGAATTTTTTAATGATTACCGGTCATGGAGGCAATATCAAGGATCTTGCAAAAACGTTATCCTGCTCGATTGATGAAATTATTGACATGAGCTGCAATTTAAACCCCCTTGGCCCTCCTGAAAATATAGAGAATATTATTTGTGACAACCTTGCTAAAATACAATGTCTGCCAGAGCCGGATGCAATAACCATGAGAAAAGGATTTGCAAAATTTCATGGAATTGATGCAAAAAATGTGATTGCAGGCAATGGCACAACATGGTTTATTTATACCATTCCCAAAGCTGTTAAATCAAAAAAGGTGCTCATTGCAGCACCTACATATTCAGATTACAAAGATGCTTCTTTTATGCATGGGGCTTTGTTTAAGCATTGTTTTGCAGAAGCATCAGATATGTTTGATGTAAATATTGATAAAATATCACAAATGGCAAAAGAGGCAGATACGGTTTTTATCTGTAACCCGAACAATCCAACAGGGTCACTTATTTTACGAGATAAACTTGAATATCTTATCCAAAAACATGAAAATACCATTTTTATTATTGATGAATCCTATCTTCCATTTGCAGATAAGGCAGAAGATATTTCCATGGTGACAAAAACAGAATATAAAAATCTTATTGTCCTCTCTTCCATGTCTAAAATATTCACAATTCCAGGGCTTCGTACCGGTTTCTTAAGCGCTCCAGAAAAGATTGTTGAAAAAATTATGGTTTATTATCAGCCATGGAGTGTCAATGCAATTGCCCAGGCAGTCATCAAAGATGTCTTTGATTATCCTGAAAGAATTGAACCCTTTTTTAAGAAAACAAGGGCATTCATAAAAAAAGAGAAACAGATTTTTCTTGAACACCTTAATAATATTCAAGGAGTGCAAATATTTGATTCCAGCACATATTTTATTCTGGCACGTTTAACAAAACAGATAAAATCAAAGGAGTTTTGTGCTGAAATTGGCAGGCATAAAGTATTGATCCGGGATTGTTACAATTTTTCAGGTCTGTCCGATGAATATGTGCGATTCTCTTTAAAAACAAGAAGGGATAATCTCAATCTTGCCAACCTTATCAAACAGGCTTTAAAAAATGTTTGAAATAGAGTGGTATGTAATTCTAACTGCTTTTGTTCTTGATCTCATCCTGGGAGATCCTGCAAAAATACCTCATCCTGTAATTTATATGGGCAAAGCCATTGAGTTTTTTGAAAACCGGTTTAGAAAACATATCAAACATCTTCTGATTTCAGGGATTTTCTTTGCAGGTTTTCTGATTTCTTCCACATGGCTGCTCAGCTTTATCATAATAAAGATAAGTATGAATATTCATCCTTTTTTTGGTGATTTCATTCAGATTATTCTGCTCTTTTTCTGTTTTTCATCAACAAGCCTTGAAAAAGCATCATTAAAAGTATTCTATGCCCTTAAGGCGGACAATATTGATGATGCCCGCAAAAAACTATCCATGATCGTGGGCAGACAAACCAAAACCCTTGATGAAAACAGTGTCACCATGGCCACAGTGGAAACAGTAGCAGAAAATTTTGTGGATGGTTTTCTATCCCCTCTCTTTTTTGCCATGGTAGGTGGAGTGCCATTGGCTCTTACCTATAAAATGATAAATACCCTTGATTCAATGGTTGGATATAAAAATGATACCTATCTCTTTTTTGGCAGGGCATCTGCAAGAATTGACGATGCTGCCAATTTTATTCCTGCCAGATTATCTGTTTTGATCATAGCCTTAAGCGCTGCTTTCATATCGTTGAAAAAAGGTGCTTTATCCCTTAAACTCGGATTTTCTCAAGGTAATCTCCATAAAAGTCCAAATGCAGGATATCCTGAAGCTGCTTTTGCAGGAGCTTTAAAGATAAGACTTGGAGGTCCCAGTTTCTATCATGGCAGATTAGTTGAAAAACCCTATATTGGAAAAGAGTTTAAAGCTCCCCGGAAAAGCAGCATCAAACATGCTTGTGACCTTATGATGCTCGGATCATTTTTTGTTGTTCTTATCTCATGTTTCATCATTTTTTTAACGGGTTAACCAAAGATGATAAATTTTAACCAACATAATAATACCTTGCTGCCTGTCAAACCTTTTAAATTAGGAACAACATCATTTATTTTTCCGGATTTTATTGTTCCCAACGTAAAAAAACTTGGCAGGTTTTTTGATGAAATCGAACTTCTTATTTTTGAAAGTCATCCCAAAGAAGTTTTGCCCACAAAAGATGATATAAAAGAACTTTTCAACCTCTCCCACGAGCATAACCTTACCTATAATATCCATCTTCCCATTGATGTCACCCTTTCCAGTGAATCAAAAACAAGAAGTTTAAAAGCCTCGGACACTATTTTGCAGGTCATGGAGCTTTTTGCCTCTTTAACCCCCAGCACATGTACTCTTCACCTTGATATGCCATT
>JBDLIV010000118.1:0-5567 GCA_039714675.1 Thermodesulfobacteriota bacterium | reverse complement strand
CACGGTCAAATTTTATGTGGCAGGCCATATTCTTGGATCTGCATTTTCCGTTGTAACCGTCAAGAGAGCCGATAAAACCACCCGGATTCTATATACCGGAGATGTAGGGCGCTTTGGAAAGCCAATATTAAAAGATCCAACCCTTGAATTTGATGAGGAAGATTTGGATATTGATCTGTTTATCACAGAAAGCACTTATGGCGACAGGGAACATGAGCCTGTTGAAGACCTGGGTACAAATCTGAAAAAAGTATTGAATGAAACCTTTGAAAGGGGTGGCTCTGTTATTATCCCCTCTTTTGCCTTTGGCAGAACCCAGGAATTGATTTATATCCTGCATGAACTTTATGATAAAGGAGAAGTGCCAAAACGTCCGGTATATGTTGACAGCCCTCTTGCATCCAATATTACCAAGGTGTTTGGTGAACATCCTGAAACCTATGATAAAGAGACCCATGAAACTTTTCTTGAAAAAGGAGAAAATCCTTTTAGCTTTGATAAAATAAAATTTGTCCAGAGTGTGCAGGAATCCATGCAGCTTACCCAGGATGCATCTTCCCACGTTGTAATATCTGCATCAGGCATGTGTGAGGCCGGAAGGATATTGCATCATCTGCGTTACAAGATCCATGACTCCAAAAACACCATCCTGCTGGTTGGGTATATGGCAGAAAACACTCTGGGAAGAAAAATAGAGGAGCTTGGCACCCAAAAAGTACAATCAGAAAAAAAATCGAAAACACCTGAAATTAAAATTCTTGGAAAAAGCTATCCTTTGCGCGCAAAAGTTGAAAAAATAGGAGGCTTCAGTGCCCATGCAGACAAATATGAACTTGAAAAAATCATAACCGAATCAAACCTTAGAATAAAAAAAATCGGAATAGTTCATGGTGAAGAGGCTCAAAGTGATGCTTTTGCAAAACGTCTTAAGCAAAAAGGGTATGATGTTGCTATTCCCAAACCCGGTGGAACAATATCATTATAGATGATTTCATTTTGGCATGGATAAAAATATTTTTTCTGACTGGTATTTTGAAAATTTTATGGATATACTTAGTGGTCTAATGCCTAAACATAAATATTTGGAGAAAACCCATGAAAAATTTACTTAAATGGTTATTAATCATTGGTAGTGTTTTTATAGTTCTTATTATAGCTGCAATGTTTATCATACCTCAATTTGTTAATGTCCAGAAGTATAAGCCCGTGATCGAGAAAAAGGTTGCCGAGGCAACTGGCCGCTCTTTTACCTTTGGTGATGAAATAGATATTTCTGTTTTCCCATGGGTGGGTGTGAAACTGACTGATCTTCATTTTGGCAGCGGTAAAGGTTACAAACAAAAAGATATGGTATCTGTGAAAAATTTTGAGGTAAGACTCAAGGTGATGCCTTTGTTGTCAAAGAAAATAGAAGTTAAAACCTTTCTTATGGACAGCCCTCAGATTTATCTGGAAAAACTGAAAAATGGCCAGGCCAACTGGCAGGGAATTGGTACAACAGAAAAGAAAAAATCCCCTAAAGAGAAGAAAAAAGAAGAATCATCAACAGGCCAGACATTGCCCATTGAAGCTTTGCTGGTGGAAAACTTTTCCATTACTAATGGAGAGTTAACATATGTTGACCAGGGAACAGGGCTTAAAAAGCAGATATCAGACCTGAATTTGAATCTAAATGATATCAGCCTTGAAAACCCCATAGGAATCGACTTTAATGCCAAAGTTGATGGCAAACCTCTCTCTCTAAACGGGGCTGCAGGCCCCATTGGAAAGGATCCAGGAAAAGGGACTATTGACATTGATTTTGTTTTAAAGGCCCTGGGAGAGCTGGAGATAAAATTAAAAGGCAGCCTTATTGATCCTGTTGAAAGCCAGAACTTTGATCTTGAATTTAATGTGCTCCCCTTTTCGCCAAGAAAACTTCTTGCTGCCATAGACATTGAATTTCCTGTTAAGACAAAGGATCCAAAAGCCCTGGACATGGTCTCAATTAAATCTAATATCAAAGGAAATCCAAAAAGTATATCTTTGTCCAAGGGAGTGCTGGGACTTGACGATTCAAAATTACAATTTTCAGCTTCTGCAAAACAGTTTTCCAAACCAGATCTGAAATTTGACATTAACCTGGATAAAATTGATCTTGACCGTTATCTGCCTGAGCCTCCTGCAAAAGACAGCTCTACTGAAAAAACAAAATCTTCAGCTGAATCCAAAAAGAAAACCAATTATGAACCCTTAAGAAAACTGGTTCTTGATGGAAAAATAAAAGCAGGAGAAGTAAAAGCAAGTGGAGCAACAGTTGAAGATGTTGATATCCATATCCTGGCAAAAAATGGTATTATTACCATTGATCCTATGGATTTGAATCTTTACCAGGGAAATCTTGATTCAAAGCTTGAGCTGAATGTTCAAAAAAAGAATCCAAGAACAAAAATTACAATTGATGCAAAAGGAATCCAGGCAGGGCCGCTCATGAAGGATGTCCTTGAAAAAGAGTTAATTGAAGGAACATTAAAAGCAGATATGGACATCTCCATGAGAGGTGAAAAACCTGCCATGATCAAAAAGACACTGACAGGCAAGGGAGAGCTTCTATTCACGGATGGTGCTGTAATAGGTATTGATCTTGCCAATATGGTTAGAAATGTTAAAACCAAGCTTGGAACTGGAGAAAAATTAGAAGAAAAACCAAGAACCGATTTTGCAGCATTGAAAATTCCCTTTACTGCAAAAAATGGCCTTGTAAATACAAATGGCAGCAGTCTTCAGTCCCCTTTAATCCGGGTACTTGTTACAGGAAAAGCCAACCTGGTAAAAGAAATACTTGATTTCAGGGTGGAACCAAAATTTGTTGCCACTCTGAAAGGCCAGGGAGATACCGAACAAAGATCCGGCCTGATGGTACCCGTCCTGATAACCGGCAGTTTTGATTCTCCTAAAATCCGACCTGATTTAGAAGGTATGGTTAAAGGAGATCTGACAAAGGAAATTACAAATTTAAAGCAAGGGCTGGATACAAAAGAGGGGCAGCAAGAGAAAGTTGAAGATGTAAAAAACCAGATAAAAAGCCTGCTGCCAGGGTTAATGAATTAGTTGGGCTGTATATTATGGATGATTTTAATAACATAGTAGAAACTATCTCTTTGAGCATGGGAGCTGCCTGGGGCAGCGGAATTAATCTCTATGCCACTATATTGGTCCTGGGACTTCTGGGTATGACTGACAATATTGTCCTGCCCCAGGGTCTTGAGATCTTAATGAATCCAATGGTTATCGGAGCCGCAGGATTAATGTATTTTGTTGAATTTTTTGCCGATAAGATTCCAGGAGTTGATACTGGATGGGATACTTTGCATACGTTTGTGAGAATCCCTGCAGGTGTTCTTCTCGCTGCCGGTGCAGTGGGCGATGTTAATCCTGCCATGGCTGTTGCAGCAGGGATTCTCGGTGGAGGTCTTGCCACAACCACCCATGCCGCTAAATCAGGCAGCCGTCTGATGATTAATGCCTCTCCTGAACCGGTATCCAACTGGATAGCATCTCTTCTTGAAGATATAGCTGTAATTACAGGCGTGTGGGCTGCCCTTATCCACCCATGGGTATTTATAATAATTTTGATTCTATTTATTTTTCTAATGATATGGTTTTTACCAAAACTGTGGGAAGCTATTAAGAAATTTTTTGCCTTTCTCGGCAGAATTTTTAGTGGCGATAAAAGACCTGTATTGAATGAAAGCAAGACATCAAATAGTGGAGAACAAAAGTGAGCTGTTTCAAGAATAAATACAGATGGATGATATCGGCTGTTGTCATCACCGCATTGATCTTGTCAACTCAGGTGTTTGCCGGCAATTCCTGGTTTGATAAAGGCAGTGAGCTTTTAAAATCATTTGGAACCAAAAGCACAACAGGTGAACTCACTGTGGAGGAGATTGGTGCGGGGCTCAAAGAAGCCCTTAAAGTTGGTTCAAAAAATGTTGTGGATCAACTGGGAGCTAAAGATGGGTTTAATAAGGATTCAAATATCCATATACCATTGCCGCAAAGTCTTGACAGTGTAAAATTCATGTTGGATAAGTTTGGTATGTCTTATCTTTTTGAGGATCTTGAACTAAAATTGAACAGAGCTGCAGAAGATGCAACACCAAAGGCGAAAAAACTGTTCTGGGATGCTATTTCCCAGATGAATTTTGAAGATGTCAAACAGATTTATAACGGGCCTGATGATGCTGCAACCCAGTATTTTAAAGACAAAATGACCCCTGAGCTTGCCCTGGAAATGAAACCTGTTATTGAAACAAGTTTATCCCAGGTTGGTGCTGTAAGAACCTACGACAATATGATAAAAAATTACAAATCCATTCCTTTTGTGCCCGATGTAAAAGCCGACCTCACTGATCATGTTATTGAAAAAGGAATGGACGGTATTTTTTATTATATGGCGCAGGAAGAGATTGCCATACGGCAGGACCCTGTTAAAAGGACAACGGAGCTGCTAAAAAAAGTTTTTGCTGAATAGTACTCTATTTTTTCTTTGCAATCACCCATATGGCATGAACTATGCCGGGTATATAGCCTAATATTGTCAAAAGAATATTGAGCCAGAAATGCATTCCAATACCGACCTGCAGGAAAACACCTACGGGTGGAAGGACAATTGCCAATATAATTTTTATCAATTCCATGATTTTCCCTGCCTTTTTATAATTTATTAATATTCATTTATAAACCTGTTGATTCAATAACGCAATAATATTACTCCGGCAATTAAATACAATAATCAAGCAGCATAGGAAATCTTGGGATGTTTAAAGTAATTTTTTACTCGTCCTGGTAGTTTTTGCAATTTCCGCAAATGAGATATTGCCTTTTTCTTTAATTGTTCCATCGTTCTTGCTGGGGTTCCAGAATGGACACAGACTTTTAAATCACAATTCAAATATTTATCAGGGTTCAAGTATTCGCCTACTGTACGGATTGGCATATAAATACCATAAAGATATTTTATTAACTGCTGGACTGCAATGCGTGTCCATAATGCAAAATCAAATTTCAATTGATCCGGACATTTATATTGAATCTTTTTTTAAATTTCTTTGCTTTGATCTTCAGTTAAGGTTCTACAGCTTCCTGATGGCCTGCCCCGTTTTTTAATTTTGAGGGCTTTTTTACCCCCTCGCTCATAGGTTTTATACCATGCACACACTGTTAGTAACTGGACATGAACTATTTCAGCATGACTGCCATTTGTATCATTAAAAAAAAGAGTAATGAAACCATGATGCTTGGATTAGAGTGGCAGTACCCGTCGTTTGGAAAGGGCAGCATGAGGTCACCCCTTCTGTCACTGCGTTTTTTATGTATATTGAAAAAAACGTAACCCGGGATGCTGTTTTCGTAACTTTACAAAGAAAAAAAATAGAGTAATATAATTTTTTATTGTTATTACAGCTAGTTATATATTTGGCACGCCCTTTGCTATTACATGGATCAGGATGAAAATCCAGATTGGAGTCAAATAAAAAAATTAAAACAAAAGGAGAAACAAAATGAAAACAAAGCTTACTTTA
>JBDLIV010000117.1:0-5637 GCA_039714675.1 Thermodesulfobacteriota bacterium | reverse complement strand
TTTTTATGTTCTGTTTCCGCTTCTTGTGATTTTTCTGTGTATGAAATCTGCTTTTCTGGACAAGATTGGTGCTGTGCTTATCTGCTATATTGCTGGTGCGGTTTTGGGGAATTTTATGATTCTGCCTGAAAATACAGCAGCAATCCAGGATAGTTTGAGTGGTGCGTCAATTGCAATTGCATTGCCTTTGCTTCTGTTTTCCCTGAATGTAAAGGCTTGGATTCAAATGGCGGGTAAGGCTATTTTGTCCATGGTGGGAGCCACAATAATTATAGTGGCAGTGGCAGGTGCCGGCAGTATTATGATCAGGGAATATGTATCAGATTCATGGAAACTGGCAGGACTTGCCATTGGTGTCTATACAGGGGGGACTCCAAATCTTGCTGCCATTAAAACTGCTCTGGATGTTGATCCTACTACATATGTCATCATGCATACCTATGACACTCTGATCAGCCTTGTTTATATTATTTTCAGCATAACCATTGCCCAGAAAGTAATGAATAAATTTTTGCCGGAATTCAAACCATCAGCACTCTCCTGTAACAGCTCAGACATTGAGATAGAGAATATCAGCTCCTATGGTAATATGCTCAACTGGCCAGTCATCAAAGGTTTGTTGATTGCTCTTGTTTTATCCCTGATTATTTTGGGGACTGCCCTGGGGATTTCCGGATTTTTTCCCAAAGAGTATTCTACAGTGGTTACCATTCTGCTGATTACCACCCTGGGGATTACAGCATCCTTTGTCCCGCAGATTCAAAAAATTGCAAAAACATTTCAGCTGGGTATGTATATTATTCTGATTTTCTGCCTTGTTGTAGGCTCAATGGCCCGCATCCATGATCTGGTTCACATCAACTGGGTATTGTTGTTTTATATATCCTTCTGTGTTTTCGGGACATTTATTCTCCATGCTCTCTTTTGCCGTATCATGAGAATTGACACTGATACCTTTATTATAACATCCATGGCTGCTATCTGTTCTCCGCCATTTGTACCAATGGTGGCAAGTGCCCTGAACAATAAGCAGATAATCCTTTCAGGCCTGACAACAGGTATTATCGGATATGCCCTGGGAAATTATCTTGGAATTAGTTTTGCGTATGTTTTTAGATATATTTTTACATATTGGTTTTAGATATCTCTTTAAATCTCTCGTGGGGTAAAAAATTATTAAGAACCATATATTAGCAAATTCAATTTTTGAAGAATGCAGAATCGATATGAAAACAAAAATCGGGGGCTGTCATGAACACCATACCTTCTGAAGGAAAATCCTATGAAAAAGTTTTATCTGAAATGGAATCATTTCGCAAAGAAGATGCCAATTATATTGATGGGCGGACATGGTCCCTTGTTTATCATTTAAATGAAGATCACACTCAGTTTTTAAAAAAGGCGCATAACCTCTATTTCAGTGAAAATGCTTTAAATCCAATGGCTTTTAAAAGTCTGAAGAGATTTGAACATGAAGTTGTCAAGATGACAGGCTCTCTTTTAAATGCAGGAGAAGATGCTGTTGGCACATTGACCTCGGGAGGAACTGAATCCTGCCTTTTGCCTGTGATGACTTACAGGGAACTGGCCCTGTCAAAAACAAGATTTAGAAAAACAGTGCCTGAAATGATTGTGCCTCAAAGCATCCATGTGGCATGGTCTAAAGCAGCCAAATATTTTGGTGTAAAAATGGTAACCACTCCTTTGACGTCTGAATTTAAACTGGATGTGGATATTTTAAAACAGAAAATCAATAGAAACACCATCATGATTGTAGCATCTGCACCTTCTTATCCCCATGGTGTTATTGATCCCATTAGAGAGATCGGTGAAATTGCCAGAACAAAAAAGATTCCCTTTCATGTTGATGCCTGCGTGGGTGGATTCATTCTCCCTTTTGCAGAGCAGATCGGTTATCAACTGCCTCTTTTTGATTTCAGAGTGCCGGGAGTGACATCCATGTCAGCAGACATCCATAAATACGGCTTTGCTGCAAAGGGAGCTTCCATTTTAATTTACCGGAATATGGAGTATTTAAAACACCAGTTTTTTATTCACCAGGACTGGCCCGGCGGAGTATTTGCTTCTCCTGCCCTTCTCGGCACCAGGCCTGGAGGTCCCATTGCCGCAGCATGGGCTGCCATAAATGCTCTTGGG
This sequence comes from Thermodesulfobacteriota bacterium, assembly GCA_039714675.1. Lineage (GTDB taxonomy): Bacteria > Desulfobacterota > Desulfobacteria > Desulfobacterales > Desulfobacteraceae > Desulfobacula. The sequence goes on along the minus strand of JBDLIV010000117.1, from coordinate 3,480 downwards.
CAAAAGGGTTATCAGGATATTACCCGCCGTACAATGATAACAACAAAAAAACTTTTAAACGGTATCAATAAAATTGAAGGTCTTGCAATTATGGGCAGACCCCATGCCAGCCTGTTTGGATATTATGCCACAGATCCAAAGCTGAATATCTTTGCTGTTGGTGATGTCATGGAGGCAAAGGGATGGCATATAGACAGGCTTCAGAGGCCTGAGGGTCTTCATGCTATGGTAACTCCTGCCCATGAAAATGTGGCAGATCAATATCTTTTAGATCTTGAAAAAGCTGTGGAACAGGTAAGAACAGATCCAGGCAGCGGAGCCCGCGGCAATGCTGCCATGTATGGCATGATTGCTAATATACCTTTCAGGGGTATGGTTAAAAAGCAGGTTATGAAAATGATGGAAAAAATGTATGGACCACATTGTGAAATGCCCATGGATCAGCCTGGAAAAGAACCTTTTTCCATTCGTGCAGGAGCCAGGGTAATGAACTGGTTTTCAAGATTACGCAGGTCTGATTGAGATAAATTCATTAAGATCTGAATGCAGTATATTCTCAAGCTCGATAAAATTGTCTTCTCTGGTTTCTGTGAACAAAAATCCAAAAACAGGATATTGTCTGAAATTAATTTTCCGCAGTTCCACAGGCTTTTCAAAATTGGACAGCAGTTTGTCATAATCAAATGAAGTAATCTGATCAATATTTATGCCTGTTGAATTATCCAGAACAATGATACTGAAAAGTTTATCTTCTTTTCCCTTGAGAATTTTTGACCACTCTGGTTTTTGCTGAGTGTAATAGTACAGGTAAGGGTTGAATCCATAGGCCGTGAACGCTATGTCAGCAGTGGTGCACCAGCCGCCAAATCTCATTGGATTGATTTCAATGGGCAGGATCACTCCATTGTCATCTCTTCTAAGTTCAATATGCATGGGAAAATTTGTTATTCCTGCAAGTTTGCCAATTTTTCCTGCAAATTTTGTGAACTCTTCAAGATTTTCTTCAATGATTTTTTTGGAAGTAGAATAAACTCTGTCACTTACATCAGCTTCTGTTGCAAAAATATGTTTTAATATATTTAAGACAACAGGTTCCCCTGTTGAATTAAAAAAGACATCAACAGCAAATTCCTCGCCATTAATACACTGTTCAATAATAAATGAACCTGTATCCACAACCTGGGCAGGATACAGATCTTGGTTCTGATTAATCTCTTTAATAATTGAATCTATTGTAACAGCCCACTCATCAGCATTTGCAACCTTATAAACTCCCATACTCATAAAACCAACTTTGGGTTTTATAATAAATGGCAGAGGTAAGCTCTCTAATTGAATTTTTTTTAACTCTTTAACATAAACTTCTTTGAAATAAAATTCAGGAAACATTGGTTCTATTAATTGGCGGAATTTTAACTTATTTTTAAATATCTCTATTTTTCCGGGAAGATCAGAAAATTGTAAATTTTCTGCAATCCAGCCAATTGAGTTTTCAGATGTAGTGTAAATTATAGAAGGCTCTGGTTTTTGAACCATTTGAACAGCTTCATCTTTGCTGATAATTTTTGTGCCATCATATAAATCCAATTTTTGTGCTATGTCAGTACCAACTACAGGAATTTGATTCTCTTTAAGAGTTTTTTTTAAAAAATCTGAGATATACGGCTTGTCTACAAAAAACATTATTACCTCTTTTTAAAATTTCATCTGCAATATAGATAAATGGCACAGCCAAATTAAATTTTTGTATCAACTTTGATTTTTTACTTTGATATGTACATATATTAAAAGAGAAGAAAATTCCATATAAAATGAAAGGAAGCATGAACAGCCTGTTGATAAAGCAGGCTGTTCATGTGAACAATTAAGAGTCAGACAGGTTGTTGAGCTCCTGTTTGATTGCATTAAGTTCATTTTCAAGATTTTGAGCCCGCTGCTTGAGAGCCTCTTTGTTATCAACAAAGCTGCTTGGAGTCTGGGCAGCAGGCATATTCCATTGAGCATTTCCCATACCTCTGTTGCCTCTTCTTGATCTGCCACCCTGGCATCGCCTGCCAAAACCACCTACGTTGCCATTGTCTGCACATCTTCCCTGTCCTCTTCCTGTCATTGGACCTTGATTTTCTGGTCCTCTTTGATTAAATCCCGGCATAATATCACCTCCTTTTTTATCTTCTGTTTTGTCCATATCTTTTTCTTTGTCCATCCATTCGTGCCCTGCCTCTGCCTCTGCCACGCCTTCGCATTTCATAGCATCCGCCTTGAATAGTAAGCCTTTTGGCAGTAACAAGAGCTTTGGAAATATTGTATCTTGCCTGTTTCAGTACTCTGCCAAAAGTCTGCCTTGAAACATTCATGATTGCGGCAGCACCTGACTGGTCAAAGCCTTCATAATCAATAAGCCTGACTGCTTCCAACTCTTCGAGCGAGAGTATGACCTCTCCTGTTTCCATGGTGCCACGGGGTATGAAACCTTTAGTTTCAGGGTGGGTTGAAATACATCTTGGTCTTTTAGGGCGTGGCATAAATTCTCCTTATTATGATCATTTGACCATAATATATACATGGAAAATTCAGCTGTCAAGAGAAATAATGGTCATTTGACCAAAAAAATATTAATACTGATTACTTTTAAAACCAGAACTAAGGATAACAACCTATCGCTTATTAATGGGAATATAATCGTTAATCTGGTTGCCTGTATAAATCTGGCGTGGTCTTGTAAGTTTTGATTCAGGATCACCCATATCCTCTTTCCACTGTGCAATCCACCCCGGCAGACGGCCAATGGCAAACATAACTGTGAACATATTGGTGGGAATCCCCATGGCACGCAATAGTATGCCTGAATAAAAATCTACATTGGGATAAAGATTTTTGTCCTTAAAATAGGAGTCGTTTAATGCAGCCTCTTCAAGTTCTATGGCAATGTTCAGTAAAGGATCTTTTCTTTTGGTTTTGGACAAAAGAATATCAACCATTCTTTTCATGATCTTTGCTCGTGGATCATAGGTTTTATAGACCCTGTGACCAAATCCCATAAGTCTGAAAGGATCATTTTTATCTTTTGCTTTTGCAATGCACTCTTTAATTGTTATGCCATTTTTTTGGATTGTTTCCAGCATATTGATTACAGCCTGGTTAGCACCTCCATGCAAAGGACCCCATAGTGCTGAAATCCCGGCAGAAATTGCCGCATAAATATTAACCTTGCCGCTTCCCACAACTCTTACAGCTGTTGTGGAGCAGTTCTGTTCATGATCAGCATGGAGAATCCAGAAGATATTCAAAGCATTTACCATGTCATCATCTACATGATAAGGAACCACAGCATTGTCAAACATCATGTTGAGAAAATTAGCGCAATAACATAAATCAGGTCTTGGATAGACAACCCTTTCTCCCTGTGAAATCCTGTATGCCATTGCAGCCATTGTCCTGATCTTTGAAATCAGACGAAGATAGGTCTTATTCATATCT
>JBDLIV010000116.1:0-5676 GCA_039714675.1 Thermodesulfobacteriota bacterium | reverse complement strand
CCCTGTTCCATAAGTAATTTTAAAAAAATTAACCAGATGATTTATATATCCTTCCCGATCATCTGGTGCAGGCGTTAACATGACTTCCAAAACTTCTTGTCTGGGTTGAAATGATTTAAGATCACCTGTATGGCTGAAAATTGATGTAAGACTTAAAATACGACCGGGATTATTAATACAAAGTGTTTGTGCAATATATCCGCCCATACTCTTTCCTATAATATGAGCTTTGTCTATATCCAGAGCATCAAGCAATCCAATTCCATCATTAGCCATCTCTTCCAAACCATATGGTACTGCAGATTTATTACCCATAAAAAATCCACCAATTTTTTCCATAAGTTCAGGAGCTGTCAGACCATCTATTTTAGTGGATAATCCAGTATCTCTATTATCAAATCTGATAACAAAATAACCTTGCTCAGCTAATTTTATACAGAACTCTTCTTGCCAGTATAAAAGTTGGGCCCCTAATCCTGCTATTAAGAGTACAGCAGGAGATGATTTTTCACCAAAAGTTTCATATTCGATTTGAATACTGTTAGCCTTTATCTGCGCCATTGTGGTTCTCCTTAGTATAATTTTGTAAGTTTGTCCGAACTTGTGTATTAATTATTTGATTTTAAGTTTTAAAAATTCAACAGCTTCTTTTATCACATCTGGATTTGAAGAAATAAAGGTATGTGAATCTTTAACAGTGATGAATTTTTCCATATTCGGTAATTTTGTCTCTTCAACTGTCACAGTCCCGTCATGGGGTTTTTTTAATAACCATTGAGATATCCATGAGTTTGGATTAACAACACTGAAACATTTTGTGCCAGCAATAACCATGACACCAGATTCAGGAACAGCACATATTTTTTCTATCTGCTTTTTGTTCATCAATTCTTGACCGGCAGGACCCATTATTGTTTTTATGATGGGGTATTTTAATATCCATCGTGCAAAAACAGATGCATGATTAGGTGGTGCTATCATTACAAATCCATCAATGTTTTTAATATTATAGAGAGTTATCATTCTTCGGACAACAATACCTCCGAGACTGTGAGTCACGAAAAAAACATTGTTGTGACTTCGTGAATTTAATTTAAAAACTTCATATAAGTTATGGGCAATATCGTCAATACTTAGTCTTGTACTTGGATAAGACCAATTTACAACATCAAAACCATTAGTAATAAAAGCATCATCAAGTTTTGCCATTGATGATTTTAATCTACCAAGACCATGGATTAACATAACACAATCTGAACTCATACAATATCCTATTTAGACACCTGCCATAATAAAATTGTGTGGTTGCAATTATTAGAACTATCTTTAAATATTTCCTGTTTTTCTTCAAGAATAATAATTTATGAACAGGAGCAAGATAGAATTACTAAGCAGAACAGAACTTGTCAACCTTGAGATAATATTTAAAAAAAAGCATTGGAAAAGATTACTTCCTCTGATTGCCTTGCTTTTTCCAGATAGTTTGATAAAAATTCGATAATAAATTTAGATCAAAAATCAGATCTGCCACATGGCAGTTCTTAAAAAGTATAACCCATGGAAAAATGAAAATTACCCGTGCTTTCGCCTGGCTCTGGATCAAGTTTCCATCCGTATAAAAATCCAATGGGACCAATGGGTGTCATATATCTCAACCCTATACCAACAGAATCCCGGAATGATTCTGAATCATTGCTGCCCTGTATTCTGGCCACAGAACCAATGTCATAGAATAGAGCCAGCTCAACGTTCATACCAACATCATACCTGGCTTCAATGGAACCCAGCAATATCTCTCTGCCGCCAACAGCTTTACCGTTCTCATCAAATCGGAGCAGGTTTTCATCAAACCCCCTGACTGAAGACGTTCCTCCGAGAAAAAAGAGTTGATCTTCAGGAATAGTGGAATTGTCTCCATAGGGCTGGACATATCCATACTTACCACGGACAGCAAAGGTTAATGTTTTAAACAGGGTATAATAATATCTTGCATCCAATTGCATTTTAATGAAATCATCCAGTTCATCTCCAATCCCTTTTGAAATATCCATATTAAAAGAGGAAAAAAATCCCTGCTTTGGCATGACATAGGAATCGGTAGTATTATAGATAAGCCCTTGACTTATCTCAAAAACATGCCGGATACCATACTGGTCTGCCTGCTCATTTGCCTGCAGGCTGCCATTGATCAAATATTGGTCCCTGTAATTATAGGCAAAGCCCAACTTGGTGATCAAAGTTTTATTGAAAAAAAATTTACCAAATTCCTGGGAAAATCCATAAGTTTCAGTTCCAAATTCCTTATTAAACTCCTCACGCATTTCAGTAAATAGCTGGGTGCTGGATGATATATCGCTGGTAAAAAGTTTTGGCTCTTTGAGTGATATATCAACTTTGTAACCGATTTGACTGATTTCACCAGTGGATTGCAACTCAAGATTTCTTCCCATAAAATTTTGATCACCAATAGTGGAGTTGAAAAAAAGGTGACGTTCTGTATCATATCCTGCAGCTATTTCAAAAAAATATGGTTTTTTTTCTTCCACCTCCACCACAATATTCACTTCATCTGCCCTGTTTTCCAGCCCAATGGTTCGAAACCCTGTTGAATTCAAGGCATTCATATCCAGCATATTTTTCCGGCTTTCAATTAATTTACTAAGAGAAAATGGCTCTCCTTTGGTGATTTCCATCTCATTTTCAAGGATATATTCCTCTGTTTTAAGATTCCCGACATAAACTATTTCGCCCACCTCAACCTTTTGCCCTTCATTGATTTTATAGCAAAGATTGATTCTGGATCTATCTTGATTAATTTTTTTTACAACTGTTACTTTAACATGGGGGTGGCCTGCTTTAGAGATGTTTTCAATTAGACTCTTTTTATCGTTTTCAACCTCTGATTCGTTAAAAATTCCCCCTGGCTGTAAACTTATATATGAGAGTGCTTTATCATAGGACATCATGGTAAGATCTTTAAAATCAATTGAATCAACCAGGGTCTGCATGCCTTCATGAATAATCAAATCAACTGCAACAAACTTTTCCTCTGTTTTATCCCCTTCTTTAATTGCAATCTCTTTGTCTATGATAATCTTTGTAAACCCATGGCTGAGATACAGGGCTTTAACAGCTTTAATATCTTCTTTTAAAACCCCGGGTACATAGACACCGCCAATTCCAAACCCTGAAGGTTGTGTCAGAATGTTTTTCAAAATTTTTTTTCTTGAAATTGTCTTGTTGCCGACAATATCCAATTTTACCATTTTATATTGGCAGCCCTCTTTAATTTTAAAGATTACATCACGCCTGGATGGGTTTTGGGGAACATTATCTATTATCTGATGTTCAATGGATACATCAAGATATCCATCTTCAATATATTTTTTTTTCAGTTTTCTTATACTTTTTCTTATACCAGAACTTTTTTTATTACCATGTTTGGCAAAAGCAATCTCTTTTTTAAGGGTGTAATCCCAAAAATTCTCATTTCCCTGAAATGAAATTTTATATTCCGGGCCTTCATTAATGTGTAAAATTATATCCACACTGTTTTTATCCTTTATCACCTCGGACGTTATTCTGACATCGACAAATCCTTTTTTCCGATAAAATTCCACAAGATTTTTAATGTCATCATCCATATTTTTTTTAATAAATCGTCTGCCGCTGCCAAAAAATATTGAGGCTTTCCAGATTTTGGTCCGAAGTTTCAACCTTGAAGAGGAGAAGTGATGATTTCCTGCAATAGTAACTCTCTTAATTTCAAAGAATGCTTTTTTATCAATCTCCACAACAACCATATAATTTCCATCAGATGAATCCTGTTGTGCCTTAACTTTAATGACAGGATCAATATATCCGTGATTTTTAAACAAATTCTTTATATGACCGGCCTGTTCATTAAGCCTTTTTTGGGAAAAAACACCACCAGTAAAGATAGTCATTGCATTTATAACTTCATGTTGAAACAGGGGGAAGGCATTTTTTATAACAATTTCCTTGATCCTGTCAAAGGGTGTAAGGGTAAAAGCAATTTGTACGCCATAAGGTGTCTGTTCAGGGTCTGTCACATGTATGGACTTAAAGAGTTTGGAATCGACCAGATCTGCGATGGCCTGCTCTATTTTCTCCAGACTGTAGATATCCTGCTGTTTTATGGGAATTAAATTCTCTGCAAGGGATTCCCATTTCTGTATATTGTGTTTAACGCCGATGATATTAATTTTGACTTTATTAATGGTTTGTCCTGATAGATCAGCTGAAATTTTTTCTTTGGCAAACCCAAGATCATGGAACAAGATTATCAGCAGAAATAGGATTGCCAGGCTGAAAAATCTTAAACTGCGATATCGACAGAATGTTACGAAATGAAATTGTAATTCCAAATTATCTAAACTCCAGTCTAAATTTAATCTTACCGCCAAAATTACCATCTGATTCCTGGAAACCGCTCATTAAAAGGTTTTCCAGAATTTTATAATCAGTTGTAATTCTTTGAATTGTTTCACCATCTTCTATATTTATATCATAACTTACACTCATCTGCCTTGAAAGATCAGCGCCCACACTGACATGGATATCCCGAAATTCTGAATTATCCTGCTCTTCCTGGCTGATTTTAATTTTATCCAGACCGGTTGCATCTTTCAAGGTTGTCTCTAACTCTTCTGTAACAAATTCTGAAATAATTTTTTCAGGGTTGAATGTGCTGCTTCCCGAGGAAGCCTGCTGCATCTCCTGGCTGGTTTTACCAAAGACAATCAAAGAAAGAATATCAGCATGCTGTTCCCGGGGATCGGATGAAAGTTCGAAATTCAGGTCATCGGGTGTTCCTGAAATGGTCAAAAAAATTGTCCAGGTTCTGATATCAGTAGCAGCTTCTACTTCAATAGCTGGTTCTATTTTATAGGGATTTGTAAAATCAACCACACCTTTTATTACGTCAAATTCAGCTTTCTGGAAAAAAACTGTACCAGATTCAATCTGAGCCCTGCCTGTTACCACCGGATTACTGGCTGTGCCCTGTATAATCAGGTCAGGATTGACTATAAGATTTGCAAGATTATTGTCAACAGACAAGGGCTGACGTTGTCTGATATGGATATTCAGGGCAATATTTTCAAACCAGGAATTCTCCTGTTCTTTTTTAACAGGAGCAACCCCACGTTCCTTGTTAAAGGCTGCATCAATAATATTCATGTTTACATCTTTGTAATACTGCCCGCCAAGCAGCACAATTTCACCTGTTAAATTTGATTCTTTTGGTTTTAACTCTTTCAGGGTTCCGGAAAAATTCAGGCTGGTGTTAAAATTTAAATCCATTGTATCTGGAATATCCATGGATAAATTATATGTATTTAGCTTTAATTCAAAATCTCCCGGAATACCATCTTTTAGTGTAAGATTTCCCCCAAGATCAAATTTACCCTGGTCCAGCGTTCCTCTGAAATCAATTATTTCAATCTTTTGGGGAGTTATCTTGATTTTACCGGAAAGGTTTTTAAATTCCTCGTCAAGATGCTCCAGGGCCATTTTTAGATCTGCAAAAGTCAGGTTGGCATTGACAATGGGATTTTGGGTTCTGCCTTTAAGGGATGCTGCAATATTTATCTGGCCGGCAGCAGATTTGATCTCTTTAACATAGGGACTGATCATTGCAAAGGGAATCTCTCC